>JAIRLZ010000062.1 GCA_031259035.1 Treponema sp.
GATTTTCAAACAAAAATCTTAAAATACCCCGCCCCTTGGGGCGGGGTATTTTTTATTCCTCCGCTTATGTTGTTTTGGACCTCTTTATTTTTGCGAACAGTTTGTCAAGGCCGACCAGCGCATACGAGAACCCGATAAACCCTATGGCTATCAACAAACCCCATATTCCAACTGTCCCTAATCCGTAGGTTTCATGGTCGAGAAAAAAATAGGGGAATTTGGCGGGGGCGCCTTCGGTAAATATATACACTCCCCCGAAAGCCTTGTATATGACTGTGTATCCTACGTAATACAAAGGAAACGCTGTCCAGCCAAACGGATGCCACGCTCTAAAGGAGCCTTTTTCTTCAAAAACCAGAAAGTCCGCAAGCGTCATTAGCGGAACAACCACATGCAGCAAATCGTTTGACAACGAGCCGGTTGGCGCGCCTTGGGTCGTCGCGCTGAAATGTGGTTTCAGCACAAAGCCATAGACGACAAATGTCAAGAGAATCGATGTCAATGTCATTCCTTTTAAGAAAATATACGCCTTGCCTTTGCGATCGCTTCCCGCTATTTCACGCGCCAGCGTCACGCCAGCCGCAATCATACAGAGCAGATTGCTCTGTATTGTAAAAGTAGACGCCGCCATTCCAAAGCCCATGTTCACAGCGACAAGCGCCACGCCGGTTCCTGCCCCCGCTATAAGCAATGCGTTGAAGATAATGCGGGCCATCTTTTTGCCATGCTCAGACAAAACGCCCTTTTCAATTGTTTTTTCCACGGTTATCCTCCACGCTTAGAATATAATTTCTCGCATATAATGTCAAGTGAGTCTGTTTCAAAACCAACCCGACCCCGATCTGCGTTCGCCGGACATAGTTGGCGTTTGAAACCGCGACCGGGGGGGGGGGGGGTATGAAGAAAAAAACGCCTTATACCAGCGTCTTTGCGATGCGTACGATGTCGGCGAACACGCCGCCGGCGGTAACCTGGGCGCCCGCTCCGGGACCCTTTATCACCATGGGCAGGGTCGAGTACCGGTCGCTCGTAATGACGACGATGTTGTCCGCGTCGGTGAGGGAGCGAAACGGGCTGTCCTTGCCTTCAGCGCGGATTGAGATGTTCGCTGAATTGTTCTCAATAACCGCAACGTACCGGAGCGCCTTGCCTTCCGCTTCGGCGGCCACGCGGCGGCTCTCGAAACCGGCGTCCGCTTTTTCCAGTTCCTCAAAAAAGGCGTCTATAGTCGCCGCATTGAAACAAGAGGCGGGCAGTATCGGCTCAATGGACACTGCGGAAAACTCAAGCGGTATGCCGCATTCGCGGGCAAGCGCCAACGCCTTCCGCGCCGCGTCCATGGCGTTGAGATCGTCGCGGGGGTCGGGTTCGGTGTAGCCCTTGGCTCTCGCTTCCCGCACTAGAGTGGAAAACGGCTTGCCGCCGTCAAAATTGTTGAAAATATAGCTCAAGGTGCCGGAAAGCACGGCTTCTATGCGCCTGACATGATCGCCTGAAAGGAACAGATCACGTAGCGTGGAAATAACCGGCAGTCCCGCGCACACCGTCGTTTCATACAAATAGGGTATGCCCCTTGTCCGCGCGTACCCGGTGATTTCCTTATAATACTCAAGGGAGCCGGTGTTGGCGCGCTTGTTCGGCGTAACAACGGGAATGGACGCTTTCAGAATCGCGGCGTATTTAGACGCGACCGTATCGCTCGCGGTGCAATCGCAGAACGCCGTATTCGGCAGATTCATCGCCTTCATCAGCTTGATGAAAACATCAATGTCAAAAGGGGCGCCGGTCGCCTGCGCTTCCACAGGGACATCACCCTTCAACACGGACCTCACAACACTGGGATCAAGGCCTTCCGCGTACAAAAGCATGTTCTTTGAATCCGCGACGCCCGCCAGATTGACACGTATCTTGTGTTCCGCCGCAAGCGTCTCACGGTGCGTCGCCAACTGCTCAAGCAACGTGCCGCCAATAAGGCCTACGCCCACCAAAAAGAGGTTGACGGAACGGGCGCCGGACAGGAAAAACGCCTCATGCACCGCATTTAGCGCCTTGGTCTCATCTTGTTTGGCAATGACCGCCGATATGTTCAGTTCCGAGGATCCTTGGGCGATGGCAATCACGTTGACGCCGTTGCGTCCAAGCGCGTGGAAAAATTTTCCCGAACAGCCGGACATCTTCCGCATCTGGGATCCCACCACCGCGATAATCGCAAGCTCTCGCGTCGTCTCAACCGGTTCAATGGCGCCGCACCCCATCTCCCACGCGAACTCCTCTTTTATCGCCGCTTCCGCGTCTTCAATGTCTTCGGACAACACCGCGAAACAGATGGAATACTCGCTTGAGCTTTGGGTAATCAGGACGATGTTCACCTTTTTCCGGGCGAGGGCGCCGAAGAGACGCGCTGAAAAGCCCGTAACGCCGACCATGCCCGCGCCTTGCACCCGCACCAGCGCCACTTTATTCATGGAAGAAATGCCCCGTATGGGGTAAAGTCCGGCTTTGGCGTTGTTTCTTATCCATGTCCCGCCGCTATCCAGGTTAAACGTGTTGAGTATGCGGATCGGGATGCCCTTTATCAGCGCGGGACGCATGGTCGGCGGATAAACGACTTTTGCGCCGAAATGGGAAAGCTCCATCGCCTCGGTGTAGGAAATTTCCTCAATTCTGAACGCGGTTTTCACCACGCGCGGATCCGCCGTGAGTATGCCGTCAACATCCGTCCATATCTCAACCGCGTCCGCGTCAAGCGCCGCCGCAAAAATAGCCGCGCTTAAATCGGAGCCGCCCCGTCCGAGCGTCGTGGTGGCTCCTTCCCTCGTCGAACCTATAAAACCGGTTGTCACATGCACCGAGTTGGGGCGCAATGAAAAATGCCTCTGTATATTGACAAACGTCTCTTTTTCCAGAAAATGGGCGGCGCCGAAATTCGCATCCGTCTTCACCAGCGTTCTCGCGTCAACATATGTTGAGCATATGCCATGCGCCGCGAAAACTTCGGTTAACAGCGACGCCGAAAGCCGCTCGCCAAAACTCATCGCCATATCCAGCGTTCTTGGCGACAATTCGCCCAGCGCGGCAATGGCCTCCAAAATCTCTTTCAGATCTATCCAGAGCTTGTCTATGGTGAGAAGAGCTTCGGTCAGTTGTTTGCCGGACAGAAAAGCGGCGATTACATCGTAGTGCCGCTTGCACAGCTCTTCCACGGCGAACTTATATCCCTCGTCGCCGGCGCAGGCTTTCCGCGCTATATCAATCAATGCGTCGGTGACGCCCGACAAGGCGGAAACCACAACCGCCTGGGTGTCGCCGGCATGTTCCTTGTTTTTTAAAATCGCAATAATATTTCTGACGGAACCATGTGTTCCAACTGAGGTGCCGCCAAATTTTATAACACGCATGGGGGAAGTGTACCTATTTTGAGAGAAAATTGCAAGTCGGCGCGGCTCTACTACGTGGAGACTCTCGCTTCTTGCCGCGGGGGATTTGCTCCCCGCGTACACGCTTCCGCTTTGTAACGGCAGGGCATGTTTGCCGCAGTCCCGCGCCCCCAAAAAAAGAGCGGCGATTCCGCAAAGAACCGCCGCCGCTATGTACCGCCCGCCTGATGTGTTTTAACGGTACATGAAACTTTGACCGTTGTACCCTACATCAGCGATCAACGCTATTGAGATGGAGTAGTCGCGGAAACCACCGACTCTACGCTATCCCCGTAGTCTTCATAGCGGGCGGACACTTTGTAACAGTATGTCACGCCCGGTGACGCATCGTTATCGGTAAGGAAAGTGTCGGGCGTAGCTTTCCCGAGATTCCAGGCCGGCGAGCTCGGCGAGCGGTATACCATATAGAGGCTTGCGCCGGAAGGCGCATCCCACGATACCGTAATGCTGGTTGAACTCGTCGCCGTTGCGCTTACGTTTGAAGGCGCGACTACCCCCGTTATCGCGCCATAGAAGGATGACAGTGAACCTTCTCCATTGCCATTAGAGGCGGACACTTTGTAATAGTAGAGCGTGTACGGCGGCAGTTCCGTATTGGTATAGGAAGTGACGGAACTATCGCTTATTGAAGCGATTTCCTCATACGTACCATTGTATTGAGCGCTGCGGTATACCGTATAGCCGCTTGCGCCGGAAACCGAATCCCACGATACCGTAATGCCGCTTGAATCCACCGCCGTTGCCATTACGTTTGAAGGAGGGGATATCCCCGTTGTCACGGAAGCGTAGGATGACTGCGCTCCTTCCAAAGCGTTGTTTGATGAACCGCCGCCATTATTATAGGCGGACACTTTGTAATAGTAGGTCGTATCCGGCGACAGTCCCGTATCGGTATAAGAAGTGGAGGAACTATCGTTTACTGAATCAATCTGGGAATACGAGCCGTCAACGCTTGCCGAGCGGTATATACGATAGGAGTCCGCGCTAGAAACCCGGTTCCACGATACCGCAACGCCGGTTGAACCCGCCGCCGTCGCGCTTACGCCCGAAGGAATAAACCCGGTCAACTGACTGTAAAGGGAGTTGATAAAGGCGGCCGCCGCGCTCCTAATCTGCCCAATTTGCTCCGTCGTTAAGGATGTGCTGGAGTCCAATACTAGATAAATAATTGTGGAGAGCGACTCAGTCTCGGTGGTCGTCGCGCCGGTTACGGAATACTCGCTGTTTCTTTGCCATGCCGTTGTGTCGGGAGTCATAATCCATTGTTGCGCTTTTGATTCATCGACAGCCGGAGTATAGCCTTCAACGCCGGTAAACGTAAAATTAACCTCCGAACCGTTTATAACGCCGGTTATGGGTCCCGCCCCCAATTCTGAACCAAGCCCGCCCGCGTAGGTTATAGTATTGAAGGTATATGTCATGCTTGATCCTGTTCCCGTTCTGGTTATGATGCCTTCAATATATTTCGCCGATGATGCCGCGTCCGCGGGATTCGCGCCGGTTACGTCAAAGGTCATGCGCACCTTGGCGCCGCTTCCAAGCAAGGTGGTCTTCATCGTAAACGCGGTGCTGGTCACCCGCGTTATCTGCAAGCTGTCGGCGATACTCTGAAAAGTCGTTTGCAGGGCATTGAAATTGTCTAAGGTCTGACTTTTATTCGCACTGGCTATCTTCTCCAAATCGCTCTCAAACTTTGTGGTATTGGAAACATCCTCTCCCCTGACGCCTACGGAATACGCGGTAATGGGCTTGCCCGCTATGGCGCGGCTCGCAATTTGTCCGCTCAAATACGTGGTATACTCACTATCGCTATCGAATGTCTGTTCTTCAATCGGATTGGCGGCTGACATTCCTGTTGACCCATTGTCAAGCCCGTCCGTAAAGGTAATAACATTCACCAACTCAAGGTTGGCGGGATACTGGTCTTCCTTGCTTTTAAGACTGGACAGCGCCTGGTGCACCGAATAGAAGAGCGCGGTGCCGCTTTGGGCCGCAATGGTGTAGTTTGCATTAAGCTGATTGAGAAGAGTGTTTCTTCCCGTTGCGTTAAGACGAACGAGACCCAAGTCGTTTGCCGTTCCCGCAAAAGAAATAATCCCGATGTACACCCCTTCCAGCCGTGTATCGCTCTCCACGCTGATTGTCGTTGCGGAAATGTAGTTTGGGCTTTGAGAGCTTTCCCTCTCGCCGGCCATCACGCTTACCTTGTAGTAATAGGTTGTACTTGCGGATAATCCCGTATCAATATAGGACGCGGTTGTGGGCGAACCTGCCAGCGTATACTGCGCGTTGTAACTAAGGCTGGTGTAGCGGTATACTTTGTAACCGGTAGCGCCTGAAACGCTGTCCCATGAAATGCTGATGCTGTTTGACGATAGCGCCGCCGCCGTTACGTTGGTAGCGCCTGCCACCCGTGTCGTTGCGGAAACGGGGGCTGACAGCGGCCCTTCCCCGCCGCTGTCCACCGCGCTTACCTTGTAGTAATAGGTCGTACCCATGGATAATTCCGTATCGGTATAGGATTCCGTAGCGGTATAGGATGTTGCTTCTAACGACCCTGCCAGCGTATACTCACCGTCCGCGCTGCCGCCGCGGTATACCTTGTAGCTTGCGGCGCCTGAAACGCTGTCCCATGAAACGAGGATGCTGCTGATGCTGTTTGACGGTGGCGCCGCCGCCGTTACGTTGGCAGGCGCCGGCAAAGATCTTGTCGTTGCGGAAGCGGAGCTTGATAGGGGCCCTTCCCCGCCGCTGGTCACCGCGCTTACCTTGTAGTAATAGGTCGTACCCATGGATAATTCCGTATCGAGATAGGATGTTGCTGTTGGCGACCCTGCCAGCGTATACTCACCGTCCGCGCTGCCGCTGCGGTATACCTTGTAGCCTGTAGCGTCTGAAACGCTGTCCCATGAAACTTGGATGCCGCTTGTCCATTGCGTCGCCGCCGTTACGTTGACAGGCGCGCCCGGTACCGATGTCGCTGTGGAAACGGCGCTTGACAGAGGCCCTTCCCCGCCGCTGGTCACCGCGCTTACCTTGTAGTAATAGGTCGTACCCATAGATAATTCCGTATCGGTATAGGCTGGCTCTGTTGGCGACCCTGCCAGCGTATACTCACCGTCCGCGCTGCCGCCGCGGTATACCTTGTAGCTTGCGGCGCCTGAAACGCTGTCCCATGAAACGAGGATGCCGCTTGTCGATTGCGCCACCGCCGTTACGTTGGCAGGCGCGATCATCACCGCCGTCGCAGAAACGATGCTTGATAAGGGGCTGTCCCCTCCTTCGTTCACCGCCATTACATGGTAGTAATAGGTCGTGCCCCCGGATACTTCCTTGTCGGTATACGATGCGGATTCTGCCCACCCTACCTGCACATACGTACCGTTCTCGCTTCCGCTGCGGATCACCCTGTAGCCTGTAGCGTCTGAAACGCTGTTCCATGAAACGCGGATGCCGCCTGACTCTAGCGCCGTCGCCGTTACGCCGGATGGCGCGGATGGCGGCGACTTGTGTACGCCCGAATCGCAACCCGTAAATAAAAAAACTCCGAATACCAGCAGGACGCCTGATATTCCCGAAAGTGACAGTATATGTTTCATAGCTGTCCTCCTAAACGAAAAAGAGGACCAAACGCATTGCCATCCGCCCCTATCAGCGGTATACTGACAATGCGTTTAGCGCATCCTCAAAGCCGGCGCTGTTCCGCCAAGAATTTGACCGGCTTTGGGGAGTCTCTTTTTTATATAACCGTCCATACGGATGGCTTGTTTCTGTGTTACAAAAGGAGGGGCTTGCCCCTCCCTTCCCGCTGTCCCCCGCTCTTTATGGAATAACCGCGCTACGACGATTAGATTGCCGCTCCACTCGACAAACCCGGCTTCTTTTTGGAGAGATTGACAACACGCTAGGACTGATTCATAGCGCGATAAAACCGGATGAAAGCGTTCTTCCGGCTCGTGAGAGAACGTTACAATGGGCGTACGGAATAGACGCGGGATGGCAAAGCGATTGATAATATGAATAGAAGCATATATAAGAAAGCGCGGGGAAAACGCGCGCGGGGCGCGGCGCGTATATATAAAAAAACGCGGGGAGAGGACAGCTACACCATATCCGCCCTCCGCCGAGCCGGACTTATAAAGACTGTCTGGGGGGGGGGGGGGATCCTATAAGAAACAGACGGCGCTCGCATGATTAACGCTCCTTATGTGCGCACAGGGCGTGCGATATGCAATCCGCGATATATTTGACTTGTTAAAAACCCGGTTGGTTGTTTAACAAGCCGCGCGGTTTTTAATAGAGTTGTTCAGAAACTTCAGTTTCTGAACAACTCTATTATGGGAACCTCTAAAAACGCGAACCTGCGGTTAGCGAACCTGCGGTTAGCGAACCTGCGGTTAGCGAACCTGCGGTTCGACAGTTTTTAGAGGTTCCCTTATATAATAAGAGTATATCACGCTATTATAACAAATACAAGCGTCCGCATGGAGGGCGGCGTCCCAGTCAGGCGGCAATACGGGAATATATCCCGCGCTATCAAAAGGCGGCGAAAAAACAAAGTCCGCTTCGCTTGACGATTTCATCCGGCTCATCATCTGCCGCCGGAAATCCGCAACTTTTACATGCAGGGCCGGTCAAACCGGAAGGGCAAGCGAATCTATACCGGCGAAGCCGTCGCCCGTCTCAGTCCGGTAAAGAATGAAAGGTTCCGCGCCCTTGCCTTTTTTTTCATATCATGGTATTATATGCCCATGTCGAACGCAGAGAAAAGGAACAGACCGCAAGTGGTAACCTTCAGTGAAACCAGCAGTTTTGACGGACTGCTCAAATTTAAGGAAACCCTGTGCATCAAGGGAAAATTCCATGGAACCATAGACGCCCAAGGCGCGCTCATTGTCGATAAAGGGGCTGTTGTCGAGGCGGATCACATATTTGTAACATCGCTCACCGTACATGGACGGGTCACCGCCATGGTCAGAGCCGCCGATAAGGTTGACCTGTTTCCGGGCGCGGAAATGCGTGGGGATCTTACTACGGCCCGCTTCCGCATCGCGGACAACGTTATCTTTGAAGGACAATGCAGCATGACCGGCGTTGACAAGGAAATCGAGATATTTTCTCGCCCCATTGAAGAGATAAGAGCGGAGCTTCGGGGACAAAACCGCGAACAGGGATGAACGAAATCGCGGCGGAGGTCGTCCGAAAACTTGCCGCGCGCTCAAAAACGCTTGTCACCGCAGAGTCGTGTACCGCGGGGCTGGTGGCCGGCGCCATTGCGGCCATTCCGGGCGCGTCAAAAGTTTTGTGGGGCGGTTTCATCACCTATATGGCGGACGCGAAAACAAGTATGCTCGGTGTTGATGAAGCTGTTATACGCCGGTTCGGAGCGGCAAGCGGGGAAACCGCGGCGGCAATGGCGCGCGGGGCGCTTGAACACAGCGCGGCTGATATGTCCGTTGCGGTTACCGGTCTGGCCGGCCCCGGCGGGGACGGCGGCTCAACGCCTGTCGGCGAGGTATGGACAGCTCTTGCAATCCGTGAAAAAGAAAGCGTTTCCCTTGTGAGAACCGCGAATTTTCATTTTGAGGGACACAGAAACGAGGTGCGGCTTCGTGCTGTGGAAACGGTTTTACAGCAAATCGCCGCTTTTTTAGATGAACGCCAGTGTTCTAACAACGGCAAAAATACAAAAACATGAAATTTGAGCGTTTTATCCCTTGACAAAAAGGTATATCGGTGTAAAATAAAAATAAAAGAGACGTTTCCGAAATTGGGAAAAGTCTCAATATAACGTTTTCTTTCCCCGAAAGAATGGTATATGAAGTCCTTCAGCAATGAATGAAAATAATGAACAAACTAAATAAGAAAAATATGTTTCATTCGAGCCTTTCCCAAAATGCGCGGAGCGACAGTTTTGGGAAAGCAACCTTAGATTTAGAGTGAAAAAGTGGGCTTTAGACCGCTTTTTCGAAAGCTTTTCTCAAAACTAACCGAGTTTTGGGAAAAGCTCACTCTCTAACTATATCATGGAACCGAAAGTTTTTTAGGAGGATTCTCTTTGATGAACAATAATAATAATGGTATAGACGTAGAAGCGTCTATTACGGAAGAGTCGCCGGATGAAAATCTGGCGCTAGATTCACCTAACGACAGTGAATCTTCGGGCTTGGAAGCGGTTGCGGACGGCTCAGAATTGGGAGGCAATTGGGACGCCCCGGCGGAAACGGAGAAACCCGGCAGGGTGGTCGTTAGAGCAAGGCCAAAAAAAAACTTGATAGACACAAAAGAGGGCAAAGCCGCTAATGGCGCGATGAATGGGGAGGAGTCATTGACGGACAACGGCGATTCGTTCCAGAGAACGACGCGGACGCGCCATGCTTTTGCCCGAGTAGCGCAGAATCGCGGCGCTGAATCTATAGCGCCCTCTCTTTCGAACGCCTCAACTCCGCAGTTTGCGCAGCTTATACCAAAATTGCCGTCTATGCCGGATCTTTATGGCAAACCGGAGCCGCGCAACGAGGACACCAGCAAACCCCGCCTGTGCATCAACGAGCTTATCAGGCTCAACATGATGGATCTGCGGGAACTTGCATCGTATTACGGCATTTCCCATGACGCTCTGGTCAATTTAAAGAAACAGGAGGTGATTTTCACCCTTCTTAAAAGCCACACGGATCGCGGCGGCGTCATCTACGCCTACGGCTCTCTCGAAATTCTGCCGGACGGCTACGGCTTCCTCCGCAGCCCCCAGAACTCCTACTTGCCCGGCCCCGATGACATCTATATAAGCCCCAGTCAGATACGGCTTTTTGCGCTGAAAACGGGCGATACGGTCTATGGTCAAATCCGCAGCCCCAAGGAGAGCGAACGCTTCTTCGCCATGCTCCATGTTGAAACGGTAAACTACGATTCTCCAACCGTAGCGCAGAATCGCATCCCGTTCGACAATCTTACGCCGCTGTATCCGAACAAAAAGCTCGATCTGGAAACGGTCAGCGAAGACATATCCACCCGCATCATCAATCTGTTTTGCCCCATCGGCAAGGGGCAGCGCGCGCTCATCGTCGCTCCGCCCCGTACCGGCAAAACCATAATGATGCAGAAAATAGCCAACGCTATCACCTACAACCACCCGGAAGTCTACCTCATTGTACTGCTCATCGACGAACGCCCGGAGGAAGTCACGGATATGGAGCGGACGGTGCGCGCCGAGGTGATTTCCTCCACCTTTGACGAGCAGTCGTCCCGGCACGTGCAGGTTACGGAAATGGTCCTTGAAAAGGCGAAGCGCCTTGTGGAACACAAAAAAGACGTGGTTATCCTGCTTGACTCCATCACCCGTCTGGCGCGCGCGTACAACCAGACCGTACCCGCATCCGGCAAAATACTCTCCGGCGGCGTTGACTCAAACGCGCTCCACAAGCCCAAGCGATTCTTCGGCGCGGCCCGCAACATAGAGGAAGGCGGCAGCCTCACCATCATATCAACCGCGCTCATCGAAACCGGCAGCCGCATGGATGAGGTCATTTTCGAAGAATTCAAAGGCACCGGCAACCTTGAAATCGACCTTGATCGCCGCATTTCCGACCGCCGGCTCTTCCCCGCAATCAACATCAAGAAGTCCGGCACCCGCAAGGAAGATCTCCTTCTCTCCGAAGACGAACTGCAAAAACTGTGGATATTGCGCAAGGTCATCAATCCCATGGATGACATCGAAATCATCGAATTGATAGTTGACAGAATGAAGAAAAGTAAGAATAATGAAGCGTTCCTCAAGTCGATGAACACCGGCAGCGCGGGAGCGGAATGAACCGCTCCGCCTCTAGAGCGGCTCTCTAGAGCGGTTCCGAAGGACGGAGCGGCGCCTAGCGCCGCATCGTTTGTAAGGGGCTGTGTATGAGGAATATAGAATTTTTTATTTTGCGCCGGCGGCGGCGCTATTAACAGGAGTAACTTATGCAGACAGGAATTCATCCCAAGTATGAACTGACAAAAATCACGTGCGCATGCGGAAATGTCATTGAAACTCGCTCAACGGTTAAAAATCTCACCGTTGAAATTTGCTCGGCGTGCCATCCCTTTTTTACCGGCAAACAAAAGCTGGTGGACACTGCGGGTCGTATTGAACGCTTCCGCAGGAAGTACAATATCAAAGATTGAGCGGCGCCGTGGCGCCAGTTTAAACCTGCCTAAACACCCTCCGCCGCGCGATTTTAAAGATTATTGGAGGAAGCGTTTTGAAAATTTGACGTTTTGAAACAGCTTCGAATTATTGCTAGAGGAGTTGCTATGGAACGGCAGGTGGAATTTTAATCTTCAAAGCAAAATATCCGGCTTTTTGGATAATCGCCGGAATGTAGGTTTGATTTTCCCTTGTTGAGGTCTGTTATAGAAATATGGCTTTATTTTTTTTTGAAAAATTGCAATCTCTTTTCTCACAGATGCGAGGGCAAGAATCAAAGCGTGAAGTCGAGAAAAAAAAATTATTAAGAATAGCGGCGCATGACATCAGCAAAAGCAGGTATAAAAAATTTTTTAAAATAAAAATCGAAGAAGCTGACGCTGAGATGGCTAAATTTTTCTTCGATATTTATAAGTCTATTGGCAAGGCTCAAGTATTCCTGCAAAAAATGATGCAATCTTCGCATTTCAAAGCATGCGTTGTCGAAAGTTTTATGGATGAAAAATTGCTCGGCATGTTGGAGAATCTCACGGCTGAAGCTATCGCGGAACGGGGAAAGACCATGCGTCCTGAAACGTTGGGAATTCAGATAAAAAAGGAGCTTGCCGCCTTGTTTGAGGCTTTTGACCCCAACGTCACCAAACATATTGATGATTTTTATAATATCATTCAGCGCTTAATCAACTTTGTTACCTTTAATTACTATGATTTGCTCGTAAAATTTGACAATAACATGCTGGAAAACGACTTTGACTATCAACCGCAATTCACCAAAGCGCGTGGAGAGAAAATTTCCGGCAATCTCAAAGATTTTATGGAAGTGGCGTATGCCATGGACATAAGTTTGGATTGGAAACGCGCAATCAGGATAATCAACGCGTACAAGAATGTGGAGATCATTTCTATTGAACAGTGGCATAAGCTGCTTGTCAAACTTCAGGACGTACAGAATTCAAGCATTTTCCTGCTTATTGTACGTTTTGTCGAAAAATCTCCGGTGTGGCAGGTGAAGCCAAACATTCCCAAGGAACGCATTGTTGGAGCGTGGCTGGAAGAGAGGCGTCTTGAAGCGCAGGAAGCCATAGAGAAACTCCTCGCCATGAGGAGAAACGCGGTGGTTTCAGCGATTGCAACGAAAATTTTCGGCGATGCGGAGATGATCGATAAACTTGCAAATTATACGAATGAAGCGAATGAGTCGTATCTTGCAAAAAAACTTGACGGCTATACCCATACTATTGAACTGCGGTATCTCAGGGCTTTCATGCAAACTATTTTCAAGAATGACGTATATCCTATTATTGATCTCTTTTTAGTGAAAGGACAGTGGGCGAACCATCCTTTATCCCAGCATATGTCCGAAGCGGTTCATTTGATTTTGGCAATTCCCAGAGAAATCAACGCTTTTGACCAGTCGCTCGCCTCGTCCACCGAATATGGCGATAAACTCAGATTGTACGTGGCAAAATCAGAGCGTGAGAAAAGTTATATAAAGTATTCTAACAATCTTTTCAAAACCATAAACAGCGCGGCTCAAGACATCATTAACAGCACAGGGCAATCGCTTATCGTCATCGGAAAATATATTAAGGCGTTTATTGATGACAAGCAACAAAAAAAGCACGAATTTATCTTAAATTGGAAAGAGCTGGAGGCGTCGACGGAGATTGACATCCTTGTAACGCTCCAGAACTGTTACAAAAAAATTTATGATATTATTCGGTTGCTTCAAATTTTTTCAAACTCGCTGGGATCCGATTCGAAAAACAAGGAGTAACGAACGGGAACCTCTGGAAACCCCTGTTGGGTTCCCAGAGGTTCCCGAACGCTGATCGCCGAACAATGTTCGCTGAACGTGTCGGCGGCGGCGCTTTCACCGTATGTTAGAGAGGCTGTTATGGCAGATATTGGCATGCAGGAAATCTCCGTTGGTTTCGGGGATATTGACACATCAGACAGGCTTACGCTCGCGAGAACGTTTGACTACTTTCAGGAAGCCGCAATTAACCACGCGGAGGAGTTGGGAGTAGGACGCGCCGCTTTGGCGCAGAGCAGGCAGGCGTGGATTCTTTCGCGGATCGGGGCGCTTATAGAAAAACGCCCTCAATTCCGTGAAAAAATAATAGTACGGAGTTGGCCTCGAAGCTGGGAAAAGCTCTTCGCCAAAAGGGATTACGATATTCGGGATGCGGCGGGCAATGTCCTTGTACGGGGGCGGAGCGGCTGGCTGGTCGTTGACATTGAGACCCATCGCCCCCTGCGCCCCCAGCCTATCGTGGAGACGCTGCCCAAAAACGAAGGGTGTGATGCGTTGAACGAAATCGCAAGCCTTGCCGTGCGGGAGAATTTGACGCTTGCAGGGGAACGAACGTCTTGTTATTCGGACATTGATTACAACGGACATGTAAACAACGCCCGCTACGTGCAGTGGATTCAGGATGTTACGGATCCGGACCTGTTGGTCAAGGCCGACAGCATGAGGCTGGACATCAACTACATAAGCGAAGCGAAGTTGAATGAAACGGTTGAATTGTGGAAAGCGCCTATAGAACAAGACTCTGCCAGCTCCGCCGGTTTTGCCGGCTTCGCTTATGAGGGCAGGAAAAAAAATGTCCAAAACGCGCCGCGGAATGCCGGCGGGACGACGGTCTTCCGCGCTGAGTTGAGACTGTATGCTGGTATCTCTTGAAACCGTTCCCCGGAACGCCGAAGCGCTCGCTCAGACAGCCGGGATTGTACGAAATTTCCCTTCTATAAATACGGTCAATATTCCAGATTTGCTTCGGCTGCCCTTGCGTTCATGGGATGCGAGCGTCAGCCTTGCCGCAGAACTGCCGGACAAAATTTTTATTCCTCATATCAGGGCTATAGACTTTGACATGAAAAAACCATTTCCGCTCGCCGGATTGTTCCACTCAAACAACATATCAACCATTCTTGTCATCGCCGGGGATCCGCCTGAAAAAGCGGCTTCTCACAAAATCTATCCCACGGAAACCGTCCCGTTCATCAAAAAACTCAAAAAGGAATTGCCGGAGACGCGGATTTACGCCGCATTTGATCCGTACCGGTCAAATATCAGGTACGAGTTTGACTATCTGAGGAAAAAAGAAGACGCCGGCGCCATAGGATTTATGAGTCAGCCTTTCTTTGATCTCAGGCTTCTTGAAATATACGCTGAATATCTTGAAGGCAAAGAGGTGTTTTGGGGCGTCTCGCCGGTTGTCTTGCCGCAGAGCCGCAATTATTGGGAAACGCGCAACCGCGCGGTGTTTCCCAAAAGTTTTGAACCGGCTATGGAGTGGAATGTACGTTTTGGCAGGCAGGTGATTAATTTCTGCAAAGAGCGGGGGTTTAACCTGTACCTTATGCCTATCAAAGTCGATGTACCGGCATATCTTGCGGGTCTGTTCGGAGGAGAAGCATGACGATTAGCGGACGTTATGTGCCATTTTTCTTGAAATTTTCGGAAAAAAATCATTGGCATATAGCGTTTCGGGGAATGTTATGGACAATGCTAATGAAAAATCGAAGGAATTATTTGTTTTTGGTCTTCCGGAAGAAGGCGAAATTATTTACCAGCATCCATGGAAATTATCAAGGGGAAATTGTGTGTTAAAAAACATAGAAAAAAGAAATTTACACAATATTGCCGATATTGGCGTAAATGATATGTATTATACTAAAAAGGCAAAAAAATTTGTGGATGGAAAAATATATGCCGTTGACATATTCTTCCCTGAAGAAGGTGTCATAAAAGATGAAATTATCTGTATAAATGATATTGAAAAATTACCGGATGACGAACTTGACGGGATAATAATGATGGACGTATTGGAACATATTGAAAATGACAAGGCATTTTTTGGTGTTGCTGTAGATAAATTAAAGGACAACGGAACAGTTTTAATAACGGTTCCCGCATGGCAGTTTTTATTTTCGGCGCACGATAAAAGGGCGAAACATTTTAGGAGATATAACCGGAAACAATTATTGGAGTTATTGAAAGGAAACAAGATAAAAATAGAAAAGTGCCATTATTTTTATACAAGTTTATTTTTTGCGCGGCTGGCATCTATGGCAAAAAAAGAGAAATTTAGCGGAAATAAATAATCCCCGCCGCTTGCGGCGGGGATTATTTATTATTTCAAATTTTGGTCTGATGGCATCTAGTTTTGGAGATTCTATTTTACTGACACGGCAATCGTTATAATGACAAATAAGAAAAATATAAATTTATAATTCTTTATAATATAAAGAATTACATTATTTCGACAGTTTTCATGTGTCCAAATAATAATCGCCTGGTCTATAGAT
>JAIRLZ010000083.1 GCA_031259035.1 Treponema sp.
TCAAAATGAGGCGACAAGGTAGGCTCCCCATTGCCCGAAAAGCACATATCCTGTATGGGGATGGCGCGGCGGCGCGCGTCGCTCACGGCATCCGTCAGTTCGCCCTTCAGGGTTTCCACAACGAACCTCGCGGTGGTTGTAAAAGGAAAAATTTCACAGTAGGGACAGTCGAAAGGACACATCTTTTTATCGGGGAATAGGTTTATTCCTATGGACAAACCGCCTGAACGCCGTGAATATACTGGATATACAAGGCTCCCGCCTTCGCGGTTGCGATGGTTCTCAACAGGAAAAACAGTCATGTCGTAATTATTATAACTTCCGCATAAGTTGTCAATACGCTTGTTTTTAATATGACGCGGTAAATTTTCAAAAACCCCTTGACAAAAGATAGGTTCCTTGTTATTGTAGTGAACGTTAGATAATGCCATCTTAGCTCAGCTGGTAGAGCGCCTGACTTGTAATCATGAGGTCCCCGGTTCGAACCCGAGAGATGGCTCGACCAGATGAAATAAGATATGTTATTGGGGAGATTCCAGAGCGGTCAAATGGGGCAGACTGTAAATCTGTTGGCTCAGCCTTCGGAGGTCCGAATCCTTCTCTCCCCACAAGATGACCGACCGGTCTTTTTAAGCGCAAAGAAACTTGTATGGATGAAATGCAAAAAAGTGAACAATGGATAACAGTCGCCAACAGCGCCAAGCTGTTGGTTCGGCGTTGGTCTCCACATGGGAAAGTTCGCGCCGTATTGAATATCGCGCATGGCATGGCCGAACATGGCGGCCGGTATAAGCGGCTTGCGGAACGGCTCGTCGGCGAAGGCATTGAAGTATGGGTTGCGGATATGCGCGGGCATGGAAAAACCGCGGATATTTCAGTGAACGATCCGGGAAACGGAGGGCTTTTGGGGCATTGCGCGGACGAAAACGCCGTGGCCCTCGTTACGTCCGATATTGATGCCGTCAATAATGCCATTATAAAAGAACATTCAAATACGCCGCTTTTCCTGCTTGGACATTCATGGGGATCTTTTCTTGTACAGAACTATATTGAGACATACAACAACACCCCCCTTGCGGGATGCATCCTTTCCGGCGCCCGTGGTCCCGATGGTTTGCTTATTGCCGCCAGCAAGCCGGTTATGAGCCTTATCGCCGCGTTTCGGGGCGGCCGCGCCCGGTCGAAGTTGGCTCATGCGCTGGCGATTGGTCCATATAACCGCCCGTTCAAGCCAAATCGTACGACAGCTGATTGGCTTTCCCGCGACGAGCGGGAGGTTGACGCCTATGTCGCCGACGAACTGTGCGGCAACATGAGTTCCGCAGGTTTTTTCAGAGATTTAGCCATCCTCCTGAATAAGATACATAAAAAAGACGCCCTCTCCAACATAAAGCGGGATCTTCCTATATATATTTTCTGCGGCAGCGCGGATCCGGTCGGCGACATGGGTAAAAGTCCTATGGCGCTGGCAGCCGCTTACCGCAATCTAGGTATACAAGACTTGGAATTCGCGCTTTACCCGGATGCGCGGCACGAAACGTTGAATGAAACCAATAGAGAAGAAGTCATCGGCAATTTAGCGAGTTGGTTGACGCGGCATATTGGGTGAAAAAAATAAGAGGCGGCTTTGCGGTATCGTTATTCAACATATAAAGATGGAAAACCGGTAAAGAAAGCTCTAGTTTACACCCAGAGCGAGCATGGCATAAACCGCGCCGATGTTGACGCTGACGCGATACGGATTGTAGAACGTCTTGTCGCGGCTGGTTTTGAAACATATATCGTAGGCGGCGCTGTGCGCGATCTGCTTCTCCATAAAAAACCAAAAGATTTTGACATTGTGAGCTCCGCAAGTCCGAACCAGATAAAAAAAATCTTCCGTTTCTCCCGAATTATAGGACATAGATTCAGATTGGTGCATGTGGCCGTCGGCGAGAAAATATTTGAGGTCGCCACCTTCCGCTCCATGGCCGAAGGCGCCACCGGCAACATCTTCGGCGCCATAGAAGAAGATGTGCTTCGCCGCGATTTCACGCTCAACGCGCTTTTTTACGATCCCGAAAAACAGTTGGTGATTGACTATGTTGGCGGCATGAAGGACATATGCAATCGGCGTATAAAGCCTATCATTCCTTTAAAGACCATATTTACTGACGATCCGGTGCGTATAGTCCGCGCGGTGAAATACGCTTCGGCGGCCGGCTTCAGACTGCCGTTTTCTCTTGGTTTGAAGATCAAGCGGCAGGCGCATTTGCTTGACGAGGTTTCGCCTTCGCGCCGCACTGAGGAAATTCTCAAAATCATCCGTTCTTCAAGCGCGGGGGTGATCGTTGAAAATCTTGAAAACTTCGGACTGTATCAATACCTCCAACCCAATGCGTCAAAACTCATGCGGGAAAATCCCGCTTTCCGCGAAACATACCTGCAAAGGCTCACCGCCTTGAATCAGGAAAACAAGCGATCCGAAGACAAAGAAAACCTCGCCGCGCTGATATGGGACTATCTGGAGATGATTGTAGACTGGAATGAGCGGCACATTGACCATTATAAAAAGACCTTTTATGAAGCCCGCCAGTTTGTGCTGCCCATGAATCCGCCGCGTTTTGACCTTGACGGCGCGGTAAAACTCATCTATAGAGAACATGGCGTTGTTGTCAAACGCTCGCTTTTTGTCAATGAACGCCCGTGGGAGCGTCAGCATGAGCAGGCGGCGCAACCTGCGTCCAATCAGAAAGAAACGACGGGCGCCGCCACGAGAAACGCCGCTCCGGTGTCAACGGGGCAGGAGAAAACGCCGGCGCAAGACGGGCAAACCGGCGAGCAAAAGCTGAAAAAACGAAAGCGGCCGCATCGCAAGAAGCCTCAGCGTCTCGTCAACGCCGACGTCGTGGATTTATAAAGAGAGCCTGTTTCAAAACGCGCGGAGCGATAGTTTTGGGAAAGCCTCCGTAGTATGGAAAAAACGCATATATTGCGCCGCTATTGCGCCGCGTCCCTCATAATAATTGACAAAAACAGCGATAGGCATTAGCATTAAACCCGGCTTCACGCTATCTAAAAAGGCAAGGCTTCAGCCTCGGTCTCTTTAGACGCTACAATTAAAATTCCTTCAGAGTTTTATAACACCTTCCGTAAGGAGGGAGAGGAGTATCTATGGTTTTGTCGGAAGCTCCAAAGGGAGCGTCGTTCACTGTGTCCACGGTGACCCTTGGCAAGGAGGTGGGCAAGCGGCTTGCGGATATGGGGTTCACCGCAGGCGCTGAGGGCGCGGTTGTGCGCGTAGGGTTTTTTCGCGGGCCGTTGCAGATACGCATACGGGGCTATGACATCCTGATTCGGCGGTTTGAAGCCGCGGGTATTGAGGTTGAGCCGGTGGGAGACTGGTCGGCTGTACGCGATGCGGCGCGGTTGTTTGTCAGACGCAAATCCAGCGGATTTTCAAAGGGGGCGCGGCGTGGATAAACAAAAGCTGCGGATCGCAATCGCCGGAAATCCGAATTCGGGAAAGACATCGCTCTTTAACGCGCTGACCGGAGCGCACCACAAAGTCGGCAATTATCCGGGCGTTACGGTTGAAAAACTGGAAGGCGTTATAAGCCGCAACGGGCGGCGGTACCACTTGATAGACCTTCCGGGCATTTACGGACTAACCGCCTATTCTATTGATGAAGTTGTGGCGCGGGATTTTATTCTTGACGAAAAACCCGACCTCATCGTCGATGTTCTTGATTCAACGAATCTTGAACGAAATCTATACCTGTGCTTGCAGTTTCAGGAACTGGGCGTACCCGTCATCGGGGCGCTGAATATGACCGACGAGGCTGAAGCCAAGGGCATCAGGATCAATGAAAAAACGTTGTCAGCTTCACTTGGCATTCCCATGGTTAAAACGGTCGGCTCCAAAGGCAAGGGCGTGGACGAACTGCTTGACTGTGTTGACGCGCTAAACGACGGCGGCTTGCGGGGCGCCGCGCTGGACGCCGCGCACACGGTGACGTATGGCGCGGAAATCGAAAGCAAACTTGAAGGTTTGCAGGCCATAATCCGCTCGGACGCCGCGTTTATTAAAAAATATCCAGAACGGTGGCTTGCGGTGAAACTGCTGGAAAAAGACTCCGACGCCTACGAGCGTCTCAAAGAGCATGAACGGGCGCAAGAAATTCAGGCTTTTGCGCAAGACGCCGCGCTCTGGTTGGACAAACACTACGGCAAAGACGCGGAAATCGTGGTGAGCGAGCAGCGGTACGGCTACATTCGCGGGGCGATACAGGAATCGCTCCAGATAGTCAAAGCGCCGGACTTTTCCCTCACCGAAGCGCTCGACCGCGTTATAATGAACCGGTTCCTCGCGCTGCCGCTGTTCGTGTTGGTGTTGTGGCTGCTCTTCCAGCTTACATTCGCCATCGGCCAGTACCCGATGGATTGGCTTGAAGGATTTTTCACCTTTTTGAGCGGCGCCTTGAACGACGCCATGCCGGACACGCTTTTCCGCTCCCTTCTCGTTGACGGCGTTATAGGCGGCGTGGGCGGCGTCCTGTCGTTTGTCCCCCTCATCGTCATCCTGTTCTGCCTGCTTTCGATTTTGGAAGACGTGGGGTATATGGCTCGCGCCGCTTTCGCATCGGACAAGCTGCTGCATACGTTTGGTTTGCACGGCCAGTCGGTGTTTCCCATGATGCTGGGCTTCGGCTGCTCGGTGCCGGCGGTAATGGCCGCCCGCACCTTGAAAAGCCAGCGCGACCGCATCCTCACCATACTTATTACGCCGCTTATGAGCTGCGGCGCAAAACTGCCCGTGCATGTGCTTTTAGCCGCGGCTTTTTTCCCGGAAAACGCCGCAAACATGGTGATTCTGCTGTATGCCTGCGGGGTCGCGCTTTCCCTGCTTTCCGCCTTTGTGTTGAGAAAGACGGTCTTGCGCGGCGAGCCGACTCCGTTTGTGATGGAACTGCCCCCGTACCGCGCGCCTACCGCGCGGGGTGTGCTGTGGCATGTATGGGAAAAAACGTCCCGCTACATCAAAAAAGCGGGAACCATCATTTTAGCCGCATCAGTCTTGGTGTGGATCATTACGACATTCCCCCGGTACGAGCCTTCCCCGGAGGAAGAGCGGGCGTTTGCCGCGGCGTATCTTGAAAATAATCCGGGCGCGGACGAGGAAGCGGTCGCCGCGTATGTGGAAGTGTCGGGGGGACAACTCGCCGTTGAGCATAGCTTCGCCGGACGCATCGGGCATTTCATAGCCCCGGTCTTTAAACCGATGGGATTTGACTGGAAATTGGCCACGGCAAGCATTATCGGCATAGTGGCCAAAGAGGTGATCGTTTCCACGATCGGCATCCTGTACCGCGTCGGGGCTGAAGAAAGCGAGGAAAGCGAAGGGCTTCGCGCCGCCATAACCGGCGATCCGCATATGACGCCGCTCATAGCCTTTGTATTCATGCTGTTTACGCTGGTTGTTCCGCCGTGTTTGGCAGCCCTCGCAACCATAAAGGCCGAACTCGGCTGGAAATGGCTGGGGTTTGAATATGCCTTTCTCCTTTCGCTGGGCGGCGTTTTAAGCGTCATTATCTATCAAGTTGGTCTATTGCTGGCGTAGAGGCTATGAAAGGTCTCCGCTTTGCGCGCGCCGCCTTTTCCTTTTTCCCTGGCAAACGGCCATGATTTTATCCTTCCACCTGAGACTGTTCCAAAAGCTGACGCCCTAGGGCGCGTTCTGGCGCAGTCTCGCCCGCTTGACCAATTTCCAGCGTTTCTTTATTATTGCTATCGTATATTTCAAAGGAAGCGAGGCGGGCGGCGCGACGCCGTGAATCCTCCGCTATCCCGTAACTGTGATCGCGTCCGGGCGCGGACGGCGGCGAGCGTATGCGCCCGCCATCGTCCCCGTCTCCCTCCGCCGCATGACAGCCACTGGCAAACGCTGGGAAGGCTGCGGCGGAGGACGGCTGTCAAGTCAGTCAGGAACTGTTCATAAATAAAATGCACAGCATTTTGTTTTAATTGCTTGCGCAATTAGGAAATAACATGACCGTTTGGTCATGTTATTTCTGAACAGATCCTCAGCGGCTGCAACGCCGGCGCGTAAGCCAGGAGACTTTGGTATACGGGGGAGCGTTGTCTCCCTGCCAACACTTGCGGTCCTCGCGGATTGGGACTAAGGAGTTTTTATGTTCTCATTTTTTTTGGAAAGGAAATTTTTTTCCTTGCGTATGGCGTATGTGGTTACGCTCACGGTGGCGTTCGCGCTGTTTTCGGCGTGCGCGCCGGATGAAGACCCATTATTAGACGGGCCTCCGGTTGGCGCATGGGTTTCTTCGTATGGAGAAACGTATACGATCACTGACAGCGAATTTGAAAAGTCGTATGGAGGCTCTGTTTCCTATTCGGGAACTATTACCAGGACCCAAGGAGATGGATCGGGAGCCGGTTATATTACTATTAAATACACGCAATACACTGAGTACGATGATGATTATACGCCGACGCTCAAAGACGCCGGTGAAAATGACTATTACGTTATCCATTGGAGGGAATTAAGAGCCGGCGGCGTTGAGTTGTCAGACGCTTATGGGGCGGAAAACGATGAAGGATTGCCAGCAGGTTCGGTGTTTGTCGAAAAAGACCTTGCTTCTATTACCGTAGCAAATGGATACTTTAACATTCACAGTGTATGTAAGAAACAATAGTTTTTTTAAATTTGTTTCTCTATGCGCGCTGTTTTTATTCCTTCACCCTCTCCTCGCGCAGGAGCCGGCGGCTCAAGAGCCGGCGTACGATTTCCCGGAAGACGCTTTGTCGCTTGAAGAGGATAAAGGAACAACCGTCACCGGAAGTCTGGAACCTACGCGGCAAACGCGGGTCGTCAGCAAAGAAGACATTGAGCGAATCCACGCGCCCACCGTTACCGCGTTGCTGGAAGAACTGTTTGATCTGGGCGCCACGAGTTACGGGCCTTACGGCAACGCCGCTTCGGTGAATATTCGGGGCATGGGATCCGGACGGGTGGCGATACTCGTTGACGGGACGCCGGTCAATTCCGCGCAGTCCGGGACATTCAACCTTGAAAGCGTCGGCGTCAACGCCATTGAACGGATCGAGGTGACGTACGGCGGCGCGGACAGTGAATTCAACGTATCGGGCGCGATGGGCGGCATCATCAACATCGTAACCGTGAACCACCATCAGCGCGGACTGCGCTTCGGCGGCGGCGTTTCCAGTACCGGTTCCCTGCCCGGCGCGTACCAAAAACGGGACGGCTCGCGCGGGGACGCGGAGTTCCGCGACCTGCTCGACGCCCAGAACGTCAACGCCTTTGTGTCCAAAGGCTGGGGCGGAGGCGCTGGCGAGAACGCTTTCTCTTTTTCCGCGAGCGTTTTTGCGAACCGCGCTGAAAACCATTTTTTGTTTGATGATTATTACGGCGTAAAACGCCGCCGAATCAACAACGAGGTGTGGGACGCTGGCGCCGCGATCTCCCTTTCCGGAATGTTCGCGGATCTGACGCGGCTCGTCTATTCGGGCGGCCTGTACTACGGGGACAAAAACACGCCCGGCGCCATGACGGCGGTCAATTACGGCAAGCAGCGCGACTTTTCAACCCGTCAGGCTCTGTTTCTTGACAATCCCGCAGTGTTTCGCTCGCTGTTCCGCGACGCGCTTGCCGTTGAAGCGAGCGTGAGCTACACCGGGGAACGGATCGGCTATGAAGACATTCCGCTTTCCGCTGCCGGCGCGTCTCTTCATACGCTGCACACCCTGCGCGTCATCAACCGCTGGTCATGGTATGCGGCGAAAACGCTCGCCCTCAAGACGGGCTGGGACTACGCCTACAACCACCTTGATTCGACCAATACCGGCGTTCAAGACGCGCATACCGCCGGCGTGTACCTGACCGGCGAATGGGGGGGCGCGGTCCGGCTCATCCCTTCGGTAAAGCTGGCGTTCAGCGGCGACAGCCTTGTTCCGGTACCGAAACTGGGCTTTGCGTGGCGGGCGACCGAAACGATTTCCTTTTTTAACAACTACTTCCGAGTTTTTAAGCTGCCCACGTTCAATGACCGGTATTGGGCGGGTGACGCGACCGCCCGCGGCAACCCGGCGCTGCGCCCGGAAGACGGCTGGGGCTCGGACATAGGGGCGCGGTACACCGGAGTCTTCACCCTTGACGCGGCTGTATACGCCTCGTATGTGAAGGACAGCATTCACTGGCGGGCGGTGAACAGCGTGTGGACGCCGGTCAATATCGGCGCCGCAGCGTTTTTCGGCGCGGATGCCCGCATACAGAAGGAATTTTTCTTTCCAGCCGGAATTATGCGTGGATTTATCCGCACAATCACGCCGTCTTTTTCCTATCAGCGCCTGCTGAGTTACATTTTAACCGAGGGACTCACGTTTGCCTCCGGCATCCGTATGCCCTACATGCCTGAACACGCTTTTGGCGCGGCTCTTGACGTACGGTGGAAAACCGGCTCCCTGCGGCTTTCCGGCCATTACACCGGAACGCGCTACACGGAAACCTTGAACATCATCAAGCTGAAGCCGTACGTTCTGCTCAATCTCGCAATAAACCAGACCATTATGGCGCATTCCTTGAACGCCCGTCCGCCGCAGATAATGGCGTTTTGCGTGTTGCGCAACATGCTGAATGTGTCCTACGTGTCTGTTCAGGATTACCCCATGCAGGGATTCACGGCGACTGTCGGGGTGAAGGCGGAGTTTGAGCGGTGAGATGCGCGAGGCGCGCGCCCGAAGCCTTCAGCGAATGGCGTATGGACGTGAAGTATACAGCGGAATATCGTCCGGCTCTCGCCCCGCCCGCGCCTCACGCCCGTAAACCCGCGCCGCTTCTCGCGCCGCTTCCCTCCATAAGCCGCTTCCGCATCTCTTCTATGCCGCGCCCCGCGTCTATCATCTCCAATAGTTCCATGTCCCGTTCTTCACGCCCTTCTTCCAGACCCTCTTTCCAGCCTTCTTCCCACCCCTTTTTCCAACCTTTTTCCCAAGCCTCAGCTTTCCTCAAGCCAGACCGCTCTGGCGTTGTTCTCAGTATAAGCGCAGCCGCGCAGCCGCGCAGCCGCCTATCTCAAAGAAAACGCCGTTGATCCGCTTTTTGTTTATGTTTATGATTGTTCTTGGCCATAGTGTACAAGGTTTTTGATGAATTTACAATGTCAGTGCGCAGGTGGAGGCTTGTTTCGCGGAGGCTGCGTCCGGTTCGGAAGGCGGTTCGCTTTTATCAATAGAGCCTGTTCCAAAACGCGCAGAGCGACAGTTTTGGGAAAAGCTCAATAATTATCTGGACGCACGGCGCGTCAACAAGTACGCCACAAGGCGGCGCCGTCCAGAACGACAGGTTCAGGAGACGTCTCTCTAATACTTCTTCGCCGCGTACTCGACCCAGCCGCCCGCCTCAACCAGGGCTTTCTCAAAGCCTTGCAGGGTGAAGGGAACGGTTTTCCGTTTCGCCGCAGTGGTAAACGTGAGAGCCGCCTTTTCAACATCGACCGTCACCGTTGTTTTTTCTCTGGAGAATTCGCGGAACAATTCGTCCAGCGTCGCCGCAGGCAGTTCCGCCGCTATCATGCCGCAGTTGTACATATTTTGCCTGAAAATGCGGGCGAAACTTTCGGCAATCACAACATTGACGCCATTGACCTCAAACGCCCACGGCGCATGTTCGCGGGAACTTCCGCACCCAAAATTCGCGCGCGTAACAACGGCCCCAATGTCCTTGATCGCGGAGGGATCAAAGCCGTCAAGCGTCAAGTCTTCCAGCAGGTAGGGCTTGAGGGCTTCTTTTGAGTTCTCGGTTAAATGCCGCGCCGGGATAATTTCATCAGTATTGATGTCGCTTCTGTCCAAAAAGAGAACGTTTCCGCTAAATGTTTTCATATATCCTCCGTTTTACCGCGTGAGCGGCCGGTTCAACCGCCAATCGCGCCGGCAATCGCCGCGGCGGCGGCGGACGCGGGACTCATCAGGTGAACCATGCCCCCCTTGCCCATGCGCCCGAAAAAGTTGCGGTTTGTGGTGGAGGCGCACACTTCCCCGGACGCAAGCACGCCATTGGACATGCCGAGACACGCGCCGCACGTGGGGTTTGTCACACAGAAGCCCGCTGACATAAACGTCTCAATAAGCCCTTCTTTAAGCGCCTGTTCATAAACGGCGGGCGTCGCGGGCGACACGATGGCCCGCACCGAATCGGCTGTTTTTTTGCCTTTGACAATGGCGGCGGCTGCCCGCAGGTCTTCAATGCGTCCGTTGGTGCAGGAGCCGATGTACACCTGATCGATTTTGACGCCGGCCAACTCCCGAATGGGCTTCACCTCATCGGGCTTATAGCCGACCGTGGCGCACGGCTCAAGCGCGGAGCAGTCAAGGTCAACAACGCCCGCGTATACGGCGTCTTCATCGCCGCGCCATTGCGCAAAATCGGCGGCGGCATCTTCTTTTGTGGAATAGGCGCGCTCTCCATCGGGCCCGATGAATTTCCACAAATACTCCACCGTTGTCTTGTCCGGCAGGCAAACGCCGCAGGTCGCGCCCGCTTCAACCGCCATATTGCAGATGGTCATGCGGCCTTCCATACTTAATTCGTCAACCACGCGCCCGCGAAATTCAATGACCTTGCCCGTGGCTCCGGCGACGCCGAGCCTTGCGATAACGCTCAATATCACATCTTTGGCGAAAACGCCGCTTTTTAGCGTTCCATTGAGATTTATGCGCAGGGTTTCGGGCTGTTTAAAGACCGCCACCCCTTTAAGAATGCCCACTTCAAGGTCTGTGGTTCCCACACCGGCGGCGAACGCGCCGAATGCGCCGTGAGTGCACGTGTGACTGTCTCCCATGATGATAGTATGTCCCGGTCGCACAAAGCCTTTTTCCGGGAAGAGCGCATGGCACACGCCGTTTCTTCCAATATCAAAAAAGTCTTGTATATGATGGCGTCTCGCCCAATCCCGCAGTATCTTGCCTTGCTCGGCTGTCTTCGCGTCCTTAGCGGGCGTTACGTGGTCAATGACCGCTTTTATCTTTGCGGGATCAAAAACTGCGTCCATATTGCGGGAGACGAGATCGCCTATGGCAATCGGCGTTGTGATCTCGTGGCAAAACACCCTGTCCAGTTTCAACACCCATTCGCCAAAAGGTCTGTCAACAACGTGGGCCGCGAAAATTTTTTCAACAAGCGTTTTTCCCATCCTATGCTCCTCGGCGCCGCAACGCCGCCGCTTTTCGGCATGGCGCCGCCTCTAATACGCCTCCACCATACCATATTTGATCGCTTTGCGCAATAGAGGCGCGGAGCGTCTCGATGGCGCCGCCGCGGTGTTTTAGGAGTGTCGTAAACCTTCACCGTTTTAGAACCCGCATGAGTTTTGCTGAGAAGTTTTTTGTGGGGAATAAAAAAGTTCAGAAGCGGGCAGAGATATTTGCGGGCCTCCGGCAGCGCGGCGAGTTCCGGCTCGGAATCGAAGCGGGCGTATCCGGCATAGTTTTTGACAAAGGCGTTATTTTTCTGTTCGGCATAACAGTTGTCGTTGCTGTGGCGGGGGCGGCCGCCTGTAAGGCAAAGGGTTTCCGTGATCTCCCGCCAGTTCAAAATGTCATGATTTATAAATTCGCCGCCGTTGCCGCCGTTGTCGCTGTGAAGTTCAATCATCGTGAAGGGTAAGGAACTGTGGATGTATTGTAATTCTTTCATTGTCCATAGATGCGCTTTGTTTTTTAGGGCTCTGAATTCCGGCCAGCCTGAGGCGATGCCGGTTACGGTCAAAGTAAGGGTACATTCCCCTGAATCCGGGCTTCCGCAGTGGCGGCGGACTAAAGTCCGGCGGTATCAGTTTGGATAAACCTAAGCGTATTGCGTTCCGTGCCGTTATAGCGGGTTCTTACGGGAATTTGCTTTAACAGGGCGGCTTCGCCCAATTTTGAGCCGCTGACGCCCTTTCCCCGAAGCGCGTCTTTTTCGGCTTTGAGAAGCCGGTCTATTGCCGGCGGGCTTATGGCAAGCAATTTTTTTTGGTTTCCGGCGTGATGTGAAAGTCGGGAATTTTCGTCTTTGTCTTGCGGTCTCCGCTTTGACACCGCAAACAAATTTCGTTTGAAAGAGCTTTTTTTACGCTCATTTTTAACCCCGTTTTGACCCCCGGTTTCTAAAGTCCTTCACCGGCAAGTCTGAATTATTTGGGTCAGGTTTTCAAAATGAGGCAAGCCTCCATTTGGGTCAGATTTTTGATGAGGCGCCCCGCCCCTTGACGGGTAAGGGATTCGGGGGTAGAATATGGCTATGTACCATACTATCATTTTGTCTTTGAACGAAAGACTTGACCTGGGCATACAAGTCAGAGAACTGAAAAAGCAAGGCAAACTAGAGGAAGCCGCAAAGCTGGCCCGGCAAATGTCTCTGCCACCGTATAAGGCAAAATGGGCAAAAAAGCGCATGGGTGCAGATTTTCGGAAGCAGGGGAACTGGAACCTGTCTGAAGCGGAGTCCGAATACGATACAGGCAAGTACGGCATCTGTTGAACAATTAAATACTGACATCCGCCGTGTGGATTTTGCCCATACGGAGCTATGTTCGTACAGCGATCCCGTTACCTGTTCCGTGAATGGTGAGCATATCCCTGTTGGCAATTGGTACGACTTGTTAATCACATTCATTGAAAAGTTTATTTCGGAAAACAACCCAAAAATCGGCGACTTATTCTATCGGCCGTTACTTCCGGGAAGCAAACGCCCATTTTTATTGAAAGGCAAACCCAACGGAAAGGCACGGCAAATATCAACCGGTCATTGGGTTTATGTAAACATCAATGTTCCTAGCCTTGTCAACCTAATCGGTAAACTTTGCCGTTATTGCGATGTGAATCTTGATAATGTCGAGATTACATATACGCCGAAAACGAACGGCGTATTCGAGCGGAAAAATGCGGGACAAGAAGAAAACGATGCCGTTACGGGATTTGTTCCCGATTCTATAATTGTTGCGCTGGCTGCTGATTATCCCAACGGATTCACGTTCGACACAACCGCCGTCCGCCTGCTTTCGGAAAAATCAGGCGTAGAGGTAGACGGTAATATCCAAACAGCGTTGAAACGCTTGATGTTTCGCAGGAACGATGCTCTTTATTTTTTACTTGATGTTGTCGCCGCTGCCAAAACGCGGAAAGATATAATAGATTTCGCCGATATGTTGCTTGACGACTATGGCTGCTTTGAGATTCGTGAGTTATACGCGCTCTTCGACAGCCTTAACGAAAAGTGCGTTGACGGTTTGGAACATTTCGAAGCCTTTTATAATTTTATAAACAAGCGCGATGTCCGCTGTGTTACCCACTACGGCACACGAATTGCCCGCGTTCAAAACAAGGGCATCCATAGTTTATTCGCGGACATTGCTCAAAAAATTATCAGCATAACCCATAATGAATTCGGAGGGGTAATCAGCGAAGACGATTTACGGGAACGTTTCCCCGGGTTCGGTGCAGGCTTGCTTGCACACATTATAAAAGAACACGCGGAAGCGCTCGTTAAAACAAAAATTAACGGCATTGTCTGTTATCAGACTCTTGACGCGCTCGGACTTTCAGACGAGTTTTCAGATACGCTTGCCGAAACGCTGTCTGAGATTGACGGGATCGGTTTGGCGCCGTCAGAGGAAGTCCTGCACACGGCGTTGAGTTTGAGAATGGGACTAAACTTCAAAGCGGAATACAACATTCCCGACGATACAACATTCAGGCGTGTAATCGCCGCTTATTACCAGGAAGCGCCTCAACGAGCATGGAACCGGGGCGTATTCGCGGAAGCGCGGGATTAATATGTACCATTTTGAATGGGATAAAACGACCCGCGGATACAGGCTGACAACGCAGACCGGGCGCTTTGTGGCACATGAAATCAGACCAGTATTTGCTCCCGAACTGTCGCTGACAGGTTTGGGAAAGCGTTTTGAATATGACAAAAACGAAACACGTCCGTTCCTATGGGCGCAAAAAAATATGTATCTGCTGAACGGTGAAAAGGTCGCGCAACTTAACCAGACGCGGTACGGCAAACCGCTCTCGCCTGAGTTCTTTTTTGAAGGCAAGCTGAAACTTGAACCTGTGGATGTAGCGGCAATGGCGGCGGCAAACGCGCCGGCTATGGATATTGTCGTTGCGGACGCAAAACGCCGCACAAAGGAACTGTACGACGCGGACATTGGGCGGTGCGATATTGCTTATATAGCCTTTTCGGGCGGCAAGGATTCCGTAGCTTTGCTTGACATCTGCCACCGTGTGCTGCCTCTCTCCGTACCGGTTATTTTCAGCGACACGGATATGGAACTGCCCGATACTTACAAAGTGTGGGAAGACGTCCAAAGCCGATACCCTGACCGGGAGTTTATCGCCGCAAAAGCAGAGAGTTCCGCGCTTGAAAACTGGCGGCGTTTCGGTCCGCCGTCACGAACGATACGATGGTGTTGTTCTGTTCATAAAAGCACTCCCGCGCTTATGTTTCTCAAAAACAAGCTGCATAAGCCGGCAGTCAAGGTTATGGCGTTTGTGGGCGTGAGGGGCGAAGAGAGTTATAGCCGTTCATTTTACGAGGATGCCGCAGACGGCGCGAAAAACGCCTCGCAATTGAACCGTATGCCGATTTTGGACTGGGGGGCGCATGAATTGTGGCTGTATATCTTCGCCAATGGTTTACTGATAAACGGCGCGTATAGAAAAGGGCTGAGCCGTGTTGGGTGCGTAATGTGTCCTGAATCATCGGAGGGGCATCTATGTATTGTAAATAAATTGTACCAACGCGAAGCCAAGCATTATTGTGATATAATTGTTGAAACAAGTTCAAAAGATTTCAAGAACGCTAACGATAAGGCTGAATTTGTGGGTGATGGATGGCAGGCGCGTAAAAGCGGAATTGTGTTACGAGAAATACTGTCAAATCCTCTTGAAGAGTTTAACGGTTTAGCAGTAAAATTGCAAAGTCCGTATTTTACAAAAGACTTGTTCTATGAGTGGATAAAGACGCTTGGAACGGTCGTAAAAGAGCGTGGTACGGAGCGGCAACGGCTGAAACTGCCGAATATGTTAGATGATGGCATCCCATTCAGCTATAACGCGCCTTATACTGGCGGCGGTACAGCGGTTTTTGAATTTCGAGACACGGCAGAACAAGCAGCAATGTTGCCTACAGTGCGTTCTTTTTTGAAGAAAGTATCCGGTTGTGTCGCTTGCCGTTGTTGCGAAGCAGAGTGTGGTAAAGGGGCGATAACAGTTAAGAATGGCAAATTAAAGGTAGACGGCGGCAAGTGTATCAAATGCCGCGAATGCTACAATATTGATAATTCTTGTTGGAGGTTTTTTTCAATGCGTGTGCCCGAAAAATCAGAATCAAAAATGGTTAAAATCCATTCCTACAAAACCTTTGGGCTTCAAGAGGTTTATGTTGCTACACTTATGGAATTAAAGGACAAGTTTTTCCCTTGGTTCGATAGCCATCCCCTGGGAAGCGACATGGTTCCTGCCGCTCGCAATTGGTTTAAGGAAGCGAATTTGATTTCTGGACACAATTTGGCGCCAACAACGCTTCTCAATGTTTTCGACAAATTCGGAAGCAACTGTTCACTGGGCTGGGAATTTATTTGGGCAGCTCTTTCAAATAATTCCATACTTGTGAAGTGGTTTGTATCGGCAACCAACGTTGGCATTTCATACGCCCCTGAACAGTTAGATAACGATCTCCGTACATCTTACCCTGAGCTTAAGGATTCTGTCATAAAAGGCGGGCTACAATCGTTAAAAAATATGCTAAAGAATTCTCCTCTCGGCAGTAGTTGCGGCGTGGCGGAACTTGAAGTGAAAGGTAAAACGGTCAAGAGCATAACCCGCAAGGCAAAAGACGTGATCCCGCTGACGGTTTTGTACGGCTTGTACCTTATCGCGGCAAAGACTGAACGCGGCAGTTTTACCGTCCGCGAACTGCTTATGGCTGACGAGGAGTCGGCATATATATCGCCGATTGTGGCGTTCGGCATAAGCCCCGACAGGTTCAAAAAACAGTGTGAGGGGTTGAAAAGTAAATACCCTGATTATATTGGGACTACGTTTACCTTCGGTCTGGACGAGTTGACCGTGTTTCCCCAAAAATACACAACTCAAGATATAATAACGCTTGCATTGGGAGAATAAAAGAGAGGGAATAGAAAATGGAAAAACGTTACTATGCGGATTTTTTCACCGTTCCGCAGGATTACAAAGCGAATATGACCCGCGAGGCGATTAACGAAACCCCGGAGACTTGGCTTGACTTCTATCCGCACACCAAGTATGTGGAGTTTTTGAACACGCTGATACAGGCGATCAACGGCGGCTCTAAGTCTATATGGCTTACGGGCAGCTACGGCACGGGGAAAAGTAACGCCGCCCTCGTTACGCAAAAACTCTTTATGGACGATGAAGGGCGCGTTCGGAAGTGGTTTGAGGACTGCAAGGATAAGCTCGCTGACCCTGCGGCGCTTCTGAATAATCTGCTTGCCCGCCGCAGAGAGGGTACGCTTGTCGTCTATGATTACGATGCGTCCGGTGTGGGGCCAAATGAAGACTTCCTCGTGCGCTTGGAACGCGGGATTGTCGCGGCGTTACATGAAAACAGTATGGCCGTTCCTGCCAAGGCGAATCTTGACGAAATCGTTCAGCGCGTCTGTCGCGAAGACAAACATTTCTTTGAGATTCGTGACGCTATGCAGGGCGAACTGGCTTATTTGAACTCAGGAATAAAGACGGTTGAACGGCTTATGGCAGAGCTTCAAAAAGCGCATCAGCATACTGACGCGCCGGCAGACCTGCTCGGTGATGTTCAAAAGGTTCTCCACAGGGATAATATTTACCTGGACATAAGCGTTGACACCTTCAGAAAGTGGATAAAGAAAATCTTGTCGGCGAATAACTTCAAACGTATCGTCTATATCTTTGACGAGTTTTCGGAGTTCATTGATTCCCACAAGGAACATCTGAAAACCTTTGAAGATGTTGCCGAAAATCCCGGCATTAATAAGCTGTATTTTGTCCCCGTCACGCATATGCAGATGAACGCATACTGGTCAGAAAGCGGCATATACGCGAAAAAGGCAAACGACCGCTTCCATTTCCGTAATCTACAAATGCCCAACGACACGGCGTTCAAACTTGCCGCTTACGCGATGAAGCCGAATCCTGATCCGGCAATAGCGGAAGAATGGAAAATCGAGAAAGACAACTTATGGCAAGCTGTGCGCGGTATTGCCGAAGTACATTTCAATTCCAATGACTCAGGCAGCTCCGATTATATCAGTAAGCAGTCATTCATTGACATTCTGCCGATTCACCCGATGGCGGCGTTTCTGTTGAAATTCCTGTCCGAGTCGGCCCGATCCAACCAGAGGAGCATATTCGAATACCTCAAAGGCAGTGCGGACGGGCAGGAGTTCCATGAGTTTATCCGTGCCGGAGGACCGGGCATTGCACGCAAACAGTTTTTGACCGCCGACTATCTTTGGAAGTACTTTATTGAGCGTGAAGACTTAGGTCTAAGCACGGAAATCGTTGCTATCCGCAATGAATTTGAACGGATTAAGAGCCGCGAGTTTCAAAACAAAGATGATGACGACGAAGATATTCGTGTTTTGAAAGCGGCGCTGTTGTTCTGCCTGCTTTCCCGTCTTTTGACCACCGAATTGCATGACAGGCTGAAACCGACTGTGGAGAATATTAAGCTGGCGTTCCAGGGCGATGGGGCGGTTGTCGGTGTAGACGGTATTATTAAAAATCTTTCCGGCAAGCATTGTTTCAGCGTGGTCAACGGCAATATTGAACTCTTTGCCACATCTGTCGGCGATGCGGACTTGCAGAAAAAGATAGATGAACTTAAACCCAAATTCCACGATTTGCTTTCGAGCAAGACCGAGGAAATACTGAAAAACCGTATAAAAAGTGACATAGCTAAATTTTCATCAATGGGACGGTTTGACTTCCGTGTTTCTGACATCGGGCATACGACACTTCAGTATATTAACACATCCACACGCGAAAGATATGGCACAGGAGCAAACAACACCGGATCGGTCTGTCTGTGGTTTGTCGTTGCCAAAAACAAGGAAGAGCAATTGCAAGCGCCGGATAAAATCAGCAGCATACTCACGCAGCTTCGCGACCATCGCATTATGATGTTCGCGTTTCCCGGTCTCACGTTTTGCAGCACAAATCAAAATCTTTGGAACGATTATGTCGAACAGTACGCCAAGTATACGCTTGAAAACAATAAAACGGCAAAGGACCAATGCCAGAAAGCCTATGAGCGTTTAGAGGGCGATTGGTTTGGTCGAATAACGGGCATTAATACGCAAATAAAATTCTACACATTCGTGAACGGACAGGTTGCCGCCAACGACACGTCTTGGAGCAGATTCAAGAACATTAGCGGCGATTATGTGCGGCGGACGCTTACGTGCTGTGTAGATTATCTAACGGAGCAGACCCTAGCGTTCGGCAGCAGCGGATTACAGACATGGGCAAAAACGGGCATACAATTTGACGCCGCCACGAATCCATACCGGCAACTGGCACAGGCATTTAAGAGCCAAGGCATAACGGCGGATGCCGGCTGGTTTGCACAAAACGCCAACCACCCGATTGCACAAATACGCGCTTTATTAGACAAGAAAATTGCTGGCACAATAGGCAAAGGAACGAGTTTGTCTATCCGTAGTGTGTATACCGAACTTCAACGCGCGCCGTTTGGAATGAAATACAATGCCCTCAGCGCGTTCGTGCTTGGCGTTGCGCTTCGCCACATCCTTGACAAAGGCTATCAGTGGGACAATGGGCAGAGGACCGGAACATTAGATGTTGATGTACTCGCTGAGATAATTGATTCTGTAGTCAAAGACGACGGGCAAGACAGAATCAAATATGAAAAGCAGATTTGCCTTTTGTCACGTGAAGAGAAGGCGTTTGTAGAGAAAGCGCCGGGAATGTTCGGCATAGTAAACGCCGTTGCCAACGCCCGTGTTGAAGATGTACTAGGGCAAATTCAAACGCGCATTGAGCATATTTCAGGGCGCGTTCCTCTGTGGGCATTGCCGGAGTATATTCATTCCGTAAATGAACCTTCCACAGATAGTATAATCGAAGCGTTGAATAACGTTTGCGCGGCGTTGATTATTAGCTCAAAAGGAAAAACAGATGATCGCACGAACGCCATAAAAGAGATTGGCCGGTTAATTTTCAATAACGCCAATCTCGCAGACACTATAGCAGGTTACATTAAACCTGATAACTTTGTGACGGCTTTCCAAATGTATGTCGACAAAACCGCGCCGGCGCTTATCACGCTTGCAAAGGAAATTGGCGATGTCGCCCACGGGTATTGCCAATCGATACTCGACAATGCGGCGGAAACAGCGGGATGGCTTTGGAAAGAAAGCGACATCAGCAATGAAATTAACGAAACCATACAAGAATATGAAATCATAAAACTATTGAAACCCATCGTGGGTTTTACTACCTTTGTATCATACAAAACCGCGTTCGATATTTTAAAGAACGCCGTTACGACCACTAACAAATTGCCGAGAAACCTCATCGAAACCGCCGAGCCGTCTTTGTCGGGTTTGTTGTCCGGTATTGTCGACAACAAAGCGGCAAGCAAAATTAAAGAGGAGTTAGAGCAGAACGCGGACGTGGTGAAAGCCTTGTTCTTTGACGTTACGAAGGAAAAATCTGTCAAGTTGTTGAAACAACGCCTGACAGGTGTAACAGTATCCGACGGCGACTTACTGACAGTCTATAATCGTTTGCCGGGCGGATTTTCAAGCGATGAAAGCGTTTTCTTAAACGATGTCCGCGCCAAAATTGAGGAGTTTGTCAAAGATTCCGTTGCGTTGAATATTAAGAATGAATGGAAGCGGCTGACCGAATCCGAAACGCCGTCCGCTTGGGCTGCCGTAAACGGCATACCAGCCCGATTTGCCTTGGGGGATATGAGCAATGCCGGCGATATTATCACAGCGGCAGAATCGCCTGAAAAATTCTCATCCGGCAAGTTAGATGAAGCGCTGGATGTGATGAGAGCGCTTTCGCCCCTGGGCATAAAGGACTGCCATAATAGATTTTTTGCCGAAACTATGCCGCGCCGATTCGTCAAGTTTAACATGAGCTTATCGCCATTGCTTGATTACCTGAAAGGCAAGTATGGCGCGCAACCGAACAACTGGCCGCCAAAGGTGGATATAAATGAGTTTATTCGTGGTCAATACAAGGGGACATTTGCTCCGCAGGTAGCCGAGAAAATCAGGAATATCCCAGCCGAAGATATTAAAAACCGCCTGCTGCAACTGGCGCAGGACAACCCCGACCTGGGACTGCTGTTTTGGGAGTAATGAAGATGAGTAGGACTTATACGCTTAATGAATATTATCCATATACGGATAGCGTTGCGGCCAGAGCGGAGGTCTATTCCGATAATGCTACGGCTGCTGCTTTGCTTGCGTACCACAAGCAAAAAGGCGCGGTAGAAATTCCTGTGTGGGAGTGTGTCGGTGTGGATACGCCGATCCTGCCTATGCCTCGCACGGTTATGGATGCGATGGACGAGAGAATCAGAGCCGCAAACAAGCGTGTAATCATCACGGGTGTTGACGCTTATTTGTCGTTGCTGAATGAGCAAAACATCGAAGCGTTTATGGTTGCCCTACATGGCCGTATTGACAAGGGAACATTGAACGCCGTGTATATGATAAGCGAAACCCGTTTTAGTGGCGCGCTGTTTTCTAATCCTAAATTCGAGAATTCGTTCATGGTGGTTCACATCGGCGGCGATAGGCAGCACCTATCGCAACCGGCATTCACGGTGGTTTCGGACAAGTATGTCCGCAGTGAGAACAATCCAACCAGTTGGCGAGATCTTCTGAAAATGATAGGACAGTATGAGGCGACAGGCAGCTATACGCTCGTTCTAAGCAAGTATGCCGGCAAACAAGCCGGACTTTCCGGCAGCGTTAGTCAGTTACGCGATATTGCCGAAATCGCAGGGTGGTATTACGGGATAAGCGTTAATCTGCCTGAAAATGCGCTTGAAATGCTCATGGAAAAATGCAAAGAAGGTAATCACTCTCCTCTTGAATACTTAAAAGCGCAAGTTGATGAGAATCACGTAAACACACGGCTTGCCGTCAAACGTCTTTTCGATTTGCGGAATGACGAATTGTGGGACGCTTACGTTTGGCTGCTTCAAAAAACCATTGACAAACGCTCATATTTATCGCAAGTATTGGCGGCTGCCATTAATAAAGACAACCTGCTTCGGAAATATGTGTTTGAAGCCGCCATAAGCCTTTTGAATGACCGTAACGCCGCGGACTTTGCCGCTGAACGCGCCGCCGCAATAAAGGAACTTGGCGCATTTGCGGATGCTCTGATTGTCGAGTTTATCGGTAATATCAAAGAAAGATCGGATGAAGAGGCTGCTTGCTGGCTGAATTGCGGAACCGAGGCGGAGCGCGTAGAAATTATTCGCCGCGTCTCACAAAGCAACCTGACCATTGGACTTCCGCAACTGTGGAATGGTTTATATCCATTGCTTGAGGACTATTTATCTGACATATACGATTACTCAAGCGAATATCTAACCGCGTACTTCCGGGATTACCGCCGGTTTAAGGTTGCAAATACGGTGACGGAATCCTTTGTAAAGCGGGCGTTTGACGCCGCACTGCCTGCCGATATTGTTTCGCGGGATTCTGTGTTACAAGAATTGTCTGCCAATAAGGGCGCCGCCCTGCTTGTTGTAGACGGAATGGGCGCGGAATATTATCCCCTCGTCCGCGCTATGGCGAAACGCCGGGGCATGAACATAGCATCCGCGACCGTTGCCGCAGTGAGACTGCCGTCGTCAACGCAATTCAATCGTCTGCAATGGGACGCGGACAGGATTCTTACGCCTGAAATTCACGAGATTGACAACATATCGCATAATGGCGCTGTAGAATATGAGCGTTGCCCATTTGAACAAAACATAACGGCCGCGCTTGCCGCGTTTGAAACCATTATCAACCGCATTGCAAACGGCCTTGTGAACTATGAATGTGTCGTTGTTACCGCAGACCACGGTTCGTCAAGGCTTGCGGTCATCGCCCACGACAAGGGACTTGATAAAGATTTGCCCTGGAACGGCGCCCCTCTGGATTGGCGTTATGCCATTGCGCCGCCAAAGACGGAGTGCCCGCCTGAATTTGAACCTTATTACGACGAGCAGAAAAACACGACATACTGGGTTGTTCGCGGATATAACCGTTTGCCAAAAAAGGGCGGCAAGTTAAGCGTCCACGGCGGGGCTGCTCTCGAAGAACGCCTGGTACCGGTAATTGTGTTTTCTAAAGGGAAACCTGAGACCGAACCTGAGCAACTCGACAAACAGACCGTCCCGCAGCTTGTTGAGAAAGAGGATTTTAATATTTAAAGAGGATAACCGGAATGTATGATAGTACGAAGCTGCGTCAGTATTTTCCAACGACCACGGTTTACAAGGACCCTGCCGTTATGGCAATTTTCAAGTCCGCCAAAATAGAGTCGTTCTTGCGTGACTGGATTATCAAGCGCAAAGCGGACCGTAACGGACGGGTACAAAACGTAAATGAATTAAGCGAATATGTCGCTTCGATTATCCCTCACAGAAGCGAAAAGGATCTCTTGGAAGACGAAGCCCGAACCAACGGGGAAACGCGGCCTTTTCTCGCGAGAATGAGCGTCATGTTCCATCCTGACGCAAATTATCACTCCTTTGAGATTGCGGATTTGGGGTTTACCCACGCCCACACCGTCATCGAAGATTATGTGTGGGACAGAATAAAGGGCGAGATAATTGGCGAAGCGGGCGGTTGGGGCTTGATTAAGCTCGGTTATATGCCGCCCGAAGGCAGCAAGAAAAATGGTCGTTTCACGCTCCTTGACTATAAGAATTTCTGCCCTTATGAGGTAAGTGTCGAGGCGTTCCGCGAAGCGCGCGCCCATTTTGAAACCGAAGAGTGGATGGATATTCTGCTCGGGGCGATTGACTATAATGCTGACGGCTTTACGCGCCCAAGTCTTATGGCTGAAGACGTATGGACGGCAAAACACACCATGCTTACACGATTGCTTCCGTTCATTCAGGCCAACTTAAACCTCATTGAACTTGCGCCTCAGCAAACAGGCAAGTCGTACATTTTTGGGAGGCTGTGCAAATACGGCTGGCTTGTCGGTGGCGGGAGTATCAGCCGCGCGAAATTGTTCCTTGATATGCGTCCCGGCGCAAAATCAGCGGGGTTAGTCACATTCCACGACTTTGTGGCTATTGACGAGATCAAGTCAATAAAGTTCACAAACGACAAAGAAATGGCAGGAATATTGAAAACCTATATGGAAGAGGGGCGGGTGAAAGTTGGAGATGCTAACGTTGAGGGCGGCGCGGGTATCATTTTTTTGGGAAACATAAATATTGAATATATGGATGGGTCAAGAGATATGTTCCGCGAATTGCCGGAGGTTTTCCGTGACACGGCGTTAATTCAGCGCATACACGGATTCGTGCCCGGCAGAAACATACCACCGCTTTCACCGAAAATGTATATGAACGGGTGGGCATTAAATACGGAATACTTCACGGAAATTATGCACTTGTTACGCGCCCCTGCCGAGAATATGCGTTATCGAGGGTTGATTGAGGAACTGGTTACCGTTGGAGCAAAAGCGGATGAAACATCCGGACGCGAGCAGGAAGCGGTCATGCGTTTGTGTACCGCGTATTTGAAACTGTTTTTCCCTCACGTTAATAGCGAGCTGATAAAAAATCCGGAATTTAAAAGGGAGTTTACACGCTATTGCTTACAACCCGCGAAGAGGATGCAGGAAACCGTGCTTAAACAGATGCAGATAATCAATCCGGGAGAATTTGGAAAGCGGAGTATGTCATCGTATAAATTAAGGGAAGAGTAACAAATGAACAAACGCGCCGTCTGTTACTATTGCAAGGCAGAACTCGACAAAACCGCAGCCGCTTTGAATAAAAAACTGCTCGGAAGAAAGATTACCCGTTTCTTCTGCCTAAACTGTCTTGCCGGCTATCTTGAGGTTACCATCGATGAACTGCTTGCTTTAGCCGAGGAATTTAAAAAGCAAGGCTGCACATTATTTATGTAGGAGGATACTATGAGGCAAGCCTCCATTTGAGTTACATTTTTGATGAGGCATCGCGCCCGCTTGACATTACCGTCAAAATGGATTAGCGTTATCTCACTAGGACGGATATATAATGGAAACCAATGGAACAACGATTGCGGGCGCTGAAACGGCTAATTTCATCAGCGAGTTTATCAAAGAAGACCTTGCGAGCGGACGGTTTAAAGAAGTCCGCACCCGTTTCCCTCCAGAGCCGAACGGCTGGCTTCATATCGGGCATTGCAAGGCGTTTTATATTGATTTTACTATGGCGGAGCAATTCGGCGGCGTATGCAATCTTCGTTTTGATGACACGAACCCGGAGAAAGAGGATGTCGCCTATGTGGAAGCCATTAAACGCGATATTGCGTGGATAGGGTACGACTGGGAAGACCGTGAATTCTACGCATCGGACTACTACGAGCATCTCTATGAGCTGGCGGTGAAAATCATCAAAAAGGGGCGCGCCTATGTTGACGATCTTTCTGGAGAAGAAACCAGCCTTTACCGCGGGACAAACGTCGTGGATAAAAACAATATCACCGAAACGCGGCTTGGCAAAGACAGCCCGTATCGCGGACGTTCTATTGAAGAAAATCTCGATCTTTTCGCCCGTATGCGCGCTGGAGAATTTCCTGACGGCGCGAAAACCCTGCGCGCCAAAATCGACATGGCGCATCCGAACCTTCTTATGCGCGATCCCGTGATGTACCGCATCCGGCGCATGTATCACTACCGCGCCAAAAACGAGTGGCGCATCTATCCGATGTACGACTTCGCGCACCCGCTGTCCGACGCGAAAGAGGGCGTCACCCATTCGCTTTGCTCCCTTGAATACGAAATTCACCGTCCGCTCTACGAGTGGTTTATTCGGG
>JAIRLZ010000024.1 GCA_031259035.1 Treponema sp.
CGGAACTGAGGCGGCGGAAGAACGGCTATAATCCGGTGGAATTGAACAGCCGGTTGAACGAGGCGGTGGAACGGCTCTTGAACATAAACCGGGAAAATGACAACGTGAAACAGACCTTCCGTGAGGGGGCGGCCGAAGCGGTCTGATTTGGGCTAGGTTTTAGTTTTGAGGAACCGACCCCTTTTCGGCTGGATTAATTTTGAGGCGCCACGCCCTCTTGACTCTCCTTTGTCATTTAGTTTATCATAAAAGTCATTCCCAAAACCCGGTTGGTTTTGGGAATGACTTTGGGAAAAATGGCGGAAAGCCCGTTTTTTCCCTCTAAGGAACTGTTCATAAATGAACTTCCCCGCCCTAAAGGGCGGGGTATTAGGCCCCACTGCGAATAAAATGCACAGCATTTTGTTTTAATTGCTTATGCAATTAGGAAATAACATGACCGTTTGGTCATGTTATTTCTGAACAGTTCCTAAATCTAAGATTGCTTTCCCAAAACTGTCGCCATGCGCGTTTTGGGAAAGGCTCATAAAAGAATTTTTTTTTTCGGAGAGGGCTTTATGTATAGCGTGGGTATCGCATACCTTTTATGGCTGATTTCAGGCTGCGGCGCGTTGGGATTGCACCGTTTTTATTTGGGAAAGATACCCAGCGGACTCTTGTGGATGTTCACCGGCGGACTGTGTATGGTGGGATCCATTTACGATTTTTTTACATTGGGCGGGCAGGTGCGGAAGGCTAATATGGAACGGGCGCTGTTGGACGGCTATAGGAACGGCGCGTCTGTGGATGCGTATGAAGAGGGGAGGCGTTTAGGCAGTCGTTTCGTAAATGACAGACGCCGTGAGGCGGCCTATGCCGGTGGATTTGTAGACGGCGTTTTTGGCGCGAAGTCTCCCCCCAGAAATTCCATGCGGGTGGACAGCGTTGAACATGCCATTCTGAAGGCGGCGAAACAGAACCACGGCATTCTGTCTCCGGGTGATGTAGCTTTATCCGCAGGCATATCTTTGGATCGGGCTAAAAAAGAACTTGACGACATGGTTTCCAAGGGTTACGTCGAGATGCGGGTGAAAAAGACCGGCGGCATAGCCTACGTAATCCCTGACATGTTGGATATTGACGGCGGTTTCGAGGACCTGTAGCTTTGTTGTGTGTGGAAATATGCTGTTTGCACAATAGTTCACATGTTATACACAGGTTGTTTCTTGACAACACACGCCCATTTGCGGCAGGTTGTGGACATCTTGCCCGGACATGCGTTGACATGCTTTTTTAACTTATTTCTATATAAGCAATTATTTGGCGCATAACCATTATAACTATATATATTATATGGTTATAATGGTTATGCGAATGCGCAGCTATTTTTTCCCCCTATGCATACACATGTTATCCACAAGCGGGTGTCCCCGGCGGGCAGCTCCCGCTTGCAAAGCTGGCGCCGCTCAACTCATGAAGCGGCCCCGCGCGGTATGACCACAATATGCCGCTCTTCTTCCAGAAACGGCGTAAATACGGGGATTGTCTCCCAACCTGCGGCGGCTTCGCCCTCAGCAGAAGGCGAGGTTTTGCACGACGCTTTCAGCAGGGTGAATTCTTTTTCAATCGCGTCTTTTCTGCCCTTATAGGCTGCCAAAACACCGTCCGGCGTGAGAAGGCGGAAGAGGCTCTTGAGCGTCCGCCTGTCAAGCGGTTTGAAAGCCCTGAATGTGACGATGTTGAACCGGTTTGGCGCGGCTTTTTCAATTTCTTTTTCCTCAACGGTTGCGTTTTGTACGCCAAGCGCCGCAAGCGTATTGTGCAAAAAGCCGGCGCGGCGCCCCATGCGTTCGATTAAGGTGAAATGACAGCGAGGCATGCTTATGGCAAGCGGAATGCCGGGCAATCCCGCGCCGGATCCCGCGTCCGCGATAGTGACCTCGGTTCCGGCGCGTAAAGACGCGGCGCGTAAAAACGCGAACCGGTTTATGACGCCGATCCCGCTCAACGAGTCGAGTATATATTTGATGATGAGTTCTTTCCGGTCGTTGGTTCCAACCAATTTATACGCGGGATTGAACAGTTCTATCTCAGCGATGTACCGTTCTAATGTGTCAAGGATGCGGTCAATATCTCCATCAAGAACGCAACCGGGAATTTCCACACCGTTTTCCCGCAACAAGAGCAAGCCTTCTTTCAGGAGTCCGCGCGTCATGGGTTCATTTCTTCCGGCTTCAACAACGCCCGTTATTCAGAACGTTTTTAGCTATCGCGTCGTTTGGATCGATTTCTAAAACCGCGCGAAAAAATCCAGACGCTTGAGTTTCATCACCCATTTTGAGCGCAAGTACGCCGAGATTCGAAATGACCTTGACGTTTTCCGGTTCGGCGTGAAGCGCGGCTTCGAGTTCTTTGCGCGCTCCTTTCAGATCGCCCTTTTCCATAAGACAAATCGCAAGCTCGTTGCGGGTGTCGACGTTCGCGCCGCCCTTTTCCATTGCCGTACGGAATACGGACTCGGACTCCTCATATCGGGACGCCTTTCGCAGTCCCCAGCCTAAAAGGAACCAAGCGTTCCATACATGGGGATTTTTTTCAAGGAAGGCGTGGATGGCGGACAAGCCCTCGTCAATGTCTCCGTCGTTTATATTGTGATATGCTTGGGTAAAAAGCGCGTCGGCGTCAAGCGTCGCCGGAATCACCGCCGGAATCACCGCAGCTTCCGGCGCGTTTCTTTGCCGCGCCGCCGCCTCTTTCTTTTTGAGGACGGCGTTTTTGTATGCAAGAAGTTCGGATGAATAGGGGAAAAGCCCTTTAAGGGCGTCGAGAGTCTCAATTGCCAAGCTGAAATCCCCGTTCTCAGCTTTCATCATTGCCGCATAGGTCAATTCATCAAGGATGTTGGGCCTGGCGGCGAGGATGCAATAGCGGTAGTACGCCGCGTTTTGATGCTCCGGTTCTGCGGCAAGCAGTCGCAACATGCCGGCAAGCGCCATTTCTTCGGAAATATCAGCGGGCAGTTCCTCACCCGCCGGCAGTTCCACCGGCACCGGTATAGCTGGGTCTATTATAGCGCTGTACTCACGACGGGAAAAATGTGACAGCATATCGGAAGCTTGTATGAATACGATGCGGCTTTCAGTTGGGCTTTCAGTTGTTCGCTGCATTTATTTCGGGCGCTATTTCAAAGCGTACTTGACTCAAATATTCGTTGATCCGTATTTTATAACCTATGGGAATCAGACTTTCTTCAAATCGTATGGCAAGAGCGACCAGATCCTTTCTGCCTTCCACCAATTCCGACCGTACGAATTGTCCTTGTATCAAAAAACTTTCTCTCGGCTCGTCAAAATCAACACGTAAGGCGATGATCTTGTTCAGAAGGAATTTGGCGACGCCCATCATAATGATTTTTGCTCCGGAAAAAGAGAGATCCCTCAAAATGCAATGCCTGGGGACTTTTTCAATAAAGACGGTGCTCTCTTTTGCAAACACTTTCATCTTTCTCTGGCTCTCCGTAGTGATAATGATGCGCTCCTCTTTCCGTTTGGCGAAATTGAAGTTGGCGTCCAAGATCCTTCCCATGATTTCAATAAGATTATCCGGCGGTCTTTGGGTGAATTGAAGGGTAAACAAAGCCACGTCTTCCGACTTGCCGTAGGGGGAAAACCCGCTCGAGCGCGCTGTCATAAAAAAAGCGACCGGATTTCCGCCGTCGGGGTTCTTAAAACACCATCTCAGGCTCACCGCGTTGTTCGCTTCTTCCAATTTTTTGAGAAGATCGCTTTTAACGCTCGCCACTATTTTTGCATGTTCAAAAGAAGCCGAATAGATGATACAAGGACAAACTTCACTCCCACATTTCAGGTACACTTCCTGCGTGATAAGACCGGCAATCTGAATGAGATCTTTTGTAAAAGTAACTTCAATGTTTTTGAACCTGTCGTAATAACTGGTGATTTTCTGACTCGTTATCATTGAATATAGTATAAAACGTTTTATGCCTCACGTCAAGAAGGTTATGCTGTATTTAGAGCTTTTCTAAAAATTAGCCCATAGCAATGGAGCGTGGCGGGGAAGTTTTTTTAGAGGGGCTTTTTCAAAATTTCAGTTTTTGGAAGATATTCTTTGTGAAATGGTATCCGAACCTCGATCAGCGTTCCCTGACGCTCGGAAGATGTAATCATATATGTCGCGCTTAACTGGTGGGCGCGGTACTGCATGGAACGCAGCCCAAGCCCCTCGCGCCGCCTTCTCTGAGCCGGTTGGGGCGGCTGTCCGGAGTTAAGGCGGGAATCGCCTTTGCCATTGTCTTTTATTGTAATGCTCAATTGCGTCTCATCGTTGACCAAGGCGACTTCAACAACGGAAGCGTTCGCGTGTTTCGTAACATTGGCGAGCGCTTCCTGGATGATGCGGTACACATTGATGTCTTGGGCATAGTTAAGCGGCGAGACGGTTGGTCCCCGCCACGAATAGATGCATTCGCACCCCTCCTGCTTGTTGAAGCTATTGCAAAGCGCATCCAGCGCGTCGTTTAAGCCGAGTGAATCAAGCTCCACCGGAAAAGATTCGTGCGCGTAACGCCGTGTCCGCACAAGGGTTTCGTCTATCATTTCAGACAGATCGGGCAGAAGGGTTTTGGGGCTCACGCCGCTGGCAAGCCCCCGGCACAGCATGGAAATGCCCGCGAGCCGCTGGCAGATGTCGTCGTGTAGGTCCATGCTGAATCGGAGGCGTTCCATTTCGCTGATACGCAGCACCTCGGCTTCTACAGCGATACGGCGTTTCGCCTCTTCCTCAAGTTTTTTGTTCGTCGCCACAATATCCTGAGTACGAAGCGCCACTTCTTTTTCAAGCTGCCGCGTGTACTCCTTCTCGTATTCAAGGTTTTTAAGCCGCTTGACCGAATTTGCGATGAACAACGCCGCGCTGCACATGAGTGGATGCATGGCGTCCGACGCTTCGTATACAATGAGTCCAAGATATTCGGCGCCTGACCGCAGATGATGGAGGTGCCATGCATGAGGCGGTTCGTCATTGACGTCCGGAACGGTGGCATGAAAAAAATCGTACAATTTGACATTTTTCGCCTTTTCATAAAACGTATCAACATTGAGTGCGCGTTGATACAACAACAACCCGCTGTCCCCGGGATTAGGCATACATTCGGGATACAAAAAGAGATAAAACATAGAAACATTTACACTGGTCAAAAAATATTGCAGATTAGGAATGCTCTCGCTTATCGATTCCGCGGTGATGAGCCTTTGCCCCAAGTAGCTCACGTTCTGCATGTAATTTTCCAAATACATAAAATTGTTCCGCGCTTCGGAAAGCGATGTTCCGTATCGCGTGTCATCGACGTAACCGGCGCATCCGCAGGAATTGCGTATTTTCACTTCGGATTCTATGACGACCAGCGGCTTGACCTCTTTTTTTTCAATGACATTTTTGAGCATCCGCACCGCCTCCCGCCCCATTTCATGCAAGGGCTGACGCACTGTGGTAAGCGCCGCCGCGTCCATGCGGGCAAGCGAAATGTCATCAAAGCCGGTAACCGCGCACCGCCCCCATTTTTTCCCCGCTTCTCCATATTCGTTCTTTTTTTCATGGATCACTTCCAGTACGCCGAGCGCCATATTGTCATTAGCCGCGATTATCGCATCGGGCGGCTCGTCCTTGTTGTTGTTTATATAGTCGCGTATGATGTCTCTTCCAGACGCCGTATGAAATCCGCCGTTTATGATGCGGTACGTCCCTCCATGCGCTTCAACTGAAGCCTTAAACACCGCTTCTCTGATGGCGTTGTCCATATGAGACGCCGGTCCTCCTACGTACAAAAATTTTCGGCAGCCGTGAACCAGTATCAGATGATCCATCAGGCTTTTCATAGATTCCTCGTTTTTAACGACTATGGAGGGGTAATTGCGAGGCGAATCGGTTGAGGTGGAGGATAATTCTTCTCCTATGGACACCACCGGAATATCCTCCAAAAACCGGTGCAGCCGCGCGCGAGTTTCGGATGATTCTTGGAAGCCTCCATTCGCCATCAGCACCGAGGAAAGGATCAGTACGCCGTCCACGCCAATAAAATCAAGCGAAATGAAAAGGGAGTCGGTCTTTACACTTTCGCTTTGTATGCAAATGAGATCAATGCCCAGTTCTTCAGCCTGCATCCGCACTCCGCTATACACGGAACGTTGGTATTCTTCATCTAAATTGTTAAGGAAAAGCCCTATTCGCATGATCGCCCCGCCTTTTTTAGAATGTCACGGTACGATGCGCCTGAGCGCGGATCTTTTGCATCGGGAAGGAGATCAAGAAGAGGAACGAGCGCGAAAGCCCGCTCCGCAAGGCGTGGGTGCGGTATTTCTAAATCCGGAGCCGACATGACGATCCCGCCGAACAGCAGTATGTCAATGTCCAGCGTCCGCTCTCCGAATCGACGCTCTTCCGCGCGGTTCCGCCCGCACGAGGACTCAATGTCATGGATAATGGACAATAGCTCATGCGGCGCGCCTTCATACCAGCCGCAGACTGCCGTATTGAGAAAACGCGGTTGATCGGTGACGTACAGCGGAGCGGTTTCAAACGCGGACGCGGCGCGTAAATCTGAGAGTACGCCGCTCAGTTTGCGCGATCCTTCTTCCAAGAGTTCACAGGGCGTTTGTATACGCCCGTCAGCCCGCTTGTACGCTTTGTTTGAGCCAAGCCCCAAAACAACTAAAAACGCCATTGGGGGCGGTTAGAATGCGGGTTCCGCCGTCGCTTTAACCGCTTCGTCGGTTATCGGAAGCTCAGGCACAACGGTTGCAACCGTTGATTTTCGTGACCGGGCTTTCTTGAGAAGCCCGGCGTCCCCGGTTTTCGCCGGTTCGCTTGCCGCCGCCGTTTGTGAAGCCGCCTTCGGGAATTCCCTGTCTGGAAACATGATCTTCCGCAGTCTTTCCTCAAGTTCAGCCATAAAATCCGGGCGATCTTCAAGATAGGCTTTTGCGGCTTCCTTGCCCTGCGCTATCTTTTCCTCGCCGTAGGAATACCACGCGCCCTTCTTATCGATGATCTCATACTTCACAGCCGCATCCAATACGCTTCCGGCCGCTGAAATGCCCTTGCCGAACATGATCTCAAACTCCACCTTCCTGAAAGGAGGCGCGACTTTGTTTTTCACCACTTTGACCCGTACGCGGTTGCCTATGGCGTTGGCGTCCTTTCCCCCCTCGATGGTGTCGGTTTTGCGCACGTCAATTCTGACTGAAGCGTAGAATTTCAGGGCGTTGCCTCCCGTAGTCGTTTCCGGGTTGCCGAACATCACGCCTATCTTCATGCGGATTTGATTGATGAAGATGAGGAGTGTCCGGGATTTTCCGATGATGGATGTGAGCTTGCGCAACGCCTGGCTCATAAGGCGCGCCTGAAGCCCCATGTGCGCGTCACCCATCTCGCCCTCAATTTCCGCCTGGGGCGTCAACGCCGCGACAGAATCCACAACGATGACGTCAATCGCGCCGGAACGTACAAGATTTTCCGCTATTTCAAGGGCTTGCTCCCCATTGTCAGGCTGGGAAACCCATAAATTCTCGGTTTTAACGCCGAGGTTTTTGGCGTAAACCGGATCGAGCGCGTGTTCCGCGTCAATAAAAGCGGCGGTGCCGCCGAGTTTCTGCGCTTCGGCGATACAGTGCAAAGCCAATGTCGTCTTCCCCGAAGACTCCGGCCCATATATTTCAATGATTCTGCCTCGTGGATAACCGCCTATGCCGAGCGCCTCATCCAAAAGTATGGAACCCGAAGGGATCACCTCAATGCCGGCGGCGTTGTTGTGATCTCCCAGTTTCATAATGGCGCCTGCGCCGAATTGTTTTTCTATCTGGAGCCTCGCCGCTTCCAGCGCTTTTTCCTTTTCTTCCTGTGAAGCCGGCGCTGGCGACACTACCTTGGAATGCTTGTCGGATTTTCCGCGTTTTTCAGGCGCTTCTCCAAAATCTTCATCGCTCACTATGTTTCTCCTCAACAATAGATACGGCGTTCATACGCCGTTTGCTTTAGAATATCATAAAGTCGTTTTTTTGCCTATTGAGCAACAGGCGTTTTTATGCTATCGTATTCCCGTGAATTATTCTACTCCGTCTAATTTAGGCGTCATCGCGTGTCCGGGAGGAGAAATTTTTGCCGATGAGGTAATCCTTCACCTACAGACCGGGTGTCGCCGTCAATTTGAGCGCATTGTTTCCAAACTGGCGAAACGGTACGATTTGGATGTTCCTTCGATTACCAAAAATTTCAATTTTATTCGTGACGCCACGTCGAGTATGCCTTCATCGTATACGGATCCCACCCAATTCAGACATTCAAGCATAAAGATACCCGCGCAATTCACCATGTTTGCGAATGGCGAGGTTAAAGCCGAGATATTGGAATCGGTGCGGGGCAAGGATATTTTTATAGTACAAGATGTTGAAAACCATTTTCCGGTCAATTTCTACAACGGCTGCAAACGGACGCTCTCGATCAACGATCATCTGATGACGCTGTTTGTTACGGTCGACGCGGCGAGACAAGCGGGCGCGGGACGCATTACGCTGGCGCTTCCCACCTACCCTTATTCGCGGCAACACAAGAAAAAGGGGCGCGAAGGGATTACGGCGAGCCGCGTGGGAAAACTTTTGGAATTTCTCGGCGTCCACCGCATCATCACCTTGGACATTCATTCGCGGGAGATCGGCAACTCGTTCAATACGATGACCATCGAGAACCTCCACGCAAGTTATCAGATCATCCGTATACTGTCGAAAATGCCCGGCGTTCTGAATGACAATTTCGTGGTGGTCTCTCCTGACACCGGCGCCGTGGACCGCAATAAATTCTACGCCACCGCGCTCAAAAAACCTCTCGCCCTGTTGTACAAGGAACGGGATTATTCCAAAGTTACGGAAAACGCGCTTGAAAACAACATCGCCGAGATAAAACTCCTTGGAAATGTCGCTGGAAAAACCGTTTTCATGGCGGACGACATGCTTGGAACTGGCGGCACTTTGCTCAAGGCGATGAAATTCCTCAAGGAGCAGGGCGCGGGCAAGGTCATATCGGCGATCAGCCTTCCGCTCTTTTCGGGAAACGCCGTCTCCTACTTTGACGACGCCTACAAACAGGGGCTTTTTTATCGTATTATCGGCGCCAACGCGATTTATCAAGAAGAACTCGTGAAGCGGGAATGGTTCATAAGCGTGAATATAACGCCGCTTTTCGCCCAGACGATTTCCCGCTTGCATCAGGAGTTGTCTCTAAGCTCCCTGCTTGACAACAGGGATATTATTGTAAAGATGCTGTCAGAAGGTTCGGGCGGCGCCAAGGGCGACGCTAAAAACCATGACAGCCCATATATGGAGGAGTAAAATGCCGGAATTATCGTATGTCATGGTGACGCCGTACACGGTCGCAAAAAGCAGAACCGGCGGCGTGTTGGCGCGGCTTTTGTCGCAGGTTGATCTTGAACTTGTGGGCGCCCAGATGTTTGCGCCTGACGAAACGTTTGTGAAAGAATACTCGGCGATATTGCGCGCGCAAAATGTGTCGTCAGACAGCGTTACGCTTCTTGCGGATTACGTTGAGGCGCGGTTTGTCCCTTCGGGCGGCAGAAAGCACCGTACGCTTTTGCTTTTATTTAAAGGGGAGAATCCCTGCGAAAAGCTGGCGAAGATATGCGGGCATATTTTCCCCGAACATATAGGCGATGAATCGCTTACCGGAGAAACCATACGCGACACCTACGCGGACCTGATCATAGACCCCGACACGGCGCGCGTCAACTATTTTGAGCCTGCGGTTATGACGCCGCACGGACAGAAATGGGCGGACAAAGACCTCGCCCTGTTTTCAAGCTATTTGGATGGCAAAGAAAACATCGTCAACAATATGGAATACGATGATCCTTCAAAAATAGAGCGCACCTTGGTCATCATAAAGCCCGACAACTGGCAGTACGCCTCATCCCGTCCGGGGAGCATCATCGACATGTTTTCACGAACAGGGCTCAGGATCATCGGCATAAAAGTTCACCGGTTCACGCTTGAACAAGCGCTTGATTTTTACGGTCCGGTTGAAGCGGCGTTGAAAAGCAAACTCGCGCCCATTTTGGGGAAGAAGGCTAAAGAGGCGCTTGAAAAGGAATTTTCCCTCGCCCTGAGCGAACGTACGGAAAAAGCCCTTGTCGAGACGTTCGGCGTGGAATACGCCTATGATCAATTTGCCCAAATCGTAGGCTTCATGTCGGGCATGAAGCCGGGCGCTTCAGCGGGTGATCCCGCCGCCACATGCAAGCCGGTCAAGTGCATGATCCTCATTTACGAGGGTATTGACGCGGTTAAGAAAATTCGCGACGTGCTTGGACCCACGGATCCGCTGAAAGCGCCGGGCGGTACGGTTCGCCGTGAATTCGGCAGCAACATCATGGTGAACACCGCCCACGCTTCAGATTCGCCTGAAAGCGTCGCGCGCGAGTCGGCGATTGTGAAGGTGAATGAAAATACGTTGAAATCTATTATAGACGAGTGTCGTGGACATTAAAAAAAGCGCAGGCAATGCCCAGCGTCGCCTGCGCTTTAGTAGGTAGTCAAGGTTAAAGAAATCGGATATAAACTATGCAGTTTAATATGGGCATCCTTGGCCGTAAGCTGCCATTTCACCGTCTTTTGTTTCCGGTTCCTTTCATACCGCCAAGCCTGAACTTCTCTGTTCAGTTTTTCCAGCGTGTCTATCCTCCGGTCATGGCAGTGGCTTGTCATGGCGCTTAGTTCCATGTCCGCTAGGTTAAGCCAACTGCTGTGTTTCGGCGTGTAATGTATCTCCAGCTTTTGGGCTGTCGTGAAGGCTTCTTCCGCCGTATACGTTTCATACGCCCCATCCCGCCGTGTCCGTCGCGCCGATGCCGACCCGCTTCTCCCCCACAAGTTGTACCGGTTGTTCGTCCATACAGATCGCCGGTTTTTGTTCGTTATAGGGCCGATGATACACGGCAAGGACAGCTTCCATCGCCGCCACAAATACCGCGTTCTGTTTCGGCGGCGTACGCCGGCATTTCTTCAGATGCGGTTTATACGGGTTTTTTTACTATCTTTCCCATCGTGGGAGCCGATATATGTTCAACAATACCCAGTCCACCGGCTGTAGCCTTCAAAAGGTTCCCCGCAACACAGAGCGATAATCTTTGTCTCCACCTCACCGGCAACTATCGGTGGAACCGGCGGCGTTTGCCGTACCTTCCGGTTCACTACCCGGTCAATCCCTTCCCGTTCATATTGCTTGCTTACCCGGTACTCCAGGGCAACCCGGCAACCGCATGGTACGGCTATTTCTTCCTGTCCCGTATGGTTCTGCATAGGTCGCTTTCATCCAATGGTAACAGGATATTCGCCCTTATAATCTGACGGGCCGGATGGTTTCCTTTTTTCGTTATTCGCAAAGTCTGGTTTAATACCCCGCCGAATCTTCGATTCGCGCTTGCCGCGGCTCAAATAAGGCGACGCCTACAAGATTGGTGTTAAACCAACCTATTATAAATTTCCTTACAGTCGAACCGAAGGTTCGCAAACCAAAGGTTCGCAAACCGAAGGTTCACCGAGCTTCCGTTCAAATCAATATACCGCTTAAGATACCGCGTCGCACACTGTGTTTGCGCGCGTGCCGCGCGGAGGCTCATTGCCGCCAGCCGCTTCTTTTCCGCTTCCGTGAGCCTGACATGATATTTCTT
>JAIRLZ010000055.1 GCA_031259035.1 Treponema sp.
TCAGGCAACGGTGGAGACGTTCCTGGCGGGGCAGCACGAGCTCGGCGTGAAGGTGGTCTACGTGTCGGGGGACCCCGACGACCCGGCGAACAAGGGCTGCCGTATCTGGTACCGCGTAAGCGCGCCGGGGGAAACGCCGCCTTCCAGTCCCAACGAGCTGCGCGAGTCGTTCTTTACGCGCCGGAAAAAGGACGTTATCGAGTTTGGTTACGGCGATTCGGGCAAGGCGGTCTTTATCGCGGCGCAAATCAAGAACAACGGGCTCAAGGGCGCGTGGGGGCCGATGGTTCAGGCGTTCATCCCGTAACGGGAAAAAAAGGAACCACGGACCGGGGCTGTGCTTGTTCGTGCGGGTCTGTTTCGCCCGTGGTTCATGATTCATTTGTTATGCGAAGGAGGAAGGTATGACATAAACGTTGACAAAATGAGGGTTGGCCCCGATTGAGGGGGACGAGCTAACCGGCAAAACTATTGAAGCCGGTTAGCCGATATGCGGTATACGCGCATGAGCGTGTATAAACACGGCGTACAAACGCGGGACGGGTTCCCTGAGAAAGAACCGCCGCAAAACTGGAGGAAAATAGAGATGAAGAAGATGTTTTTTTTGGTTTCCGTATTGGCATTGTTTTTTATAACGCCATCGGTCTTTTCGCAAACGATTTATAATAAGAATCTTAACGAAGATTCCTTCAATTGGGCGACTTTCTCGGACGAATTCAACGCTGGTGATGCTGACTGGCAAGATGAGCTTGAGTGGAAAGTACAGGAAAAATCGGGGAAACACTATTTTGTGATGACGCTGACCTTTTCTCGGCAAGAACCTAGTATCCAGACACTGTTGTAATTGCGGGTGTGGCCACATTTCCTGTCTGCCTCGTCAACAAGTTAAGAACCCTTGTCCACAGATTTTCACAGATTAAAAAGAAATTTTGGTACAAAAATCAGTGTAATCTGGGTAATCTGCGGACCCTTGTGTTTCCATTCGCGCTTATTCGTGCGCATTCGTGGACTCTGGGGATTCCGCGCTATCTGTGCTCATCTGCGCAATCAGCGGTTCCTTGGGATTCTAAGCCTGATTGGAATGCGCCGAAAAAACCGGCAATTTTGAAAAAAATGAAAAAATTTTCGCTTTTTTTCGTCAAAAAAAGGGGTTTCGCTTGACACGTTTCTCAAATAAATATAGTATTATCATTAAAACACTAGGAAATATCTTGAAATATTTCACAAAGAAGGCATTTGCGTGGCAAAACGGATAAAACAAATCGCAATCTATGGCAAGGGCGGCATCGGCAAGTCCACGACGACAAGCAATCTGTCGGCCGCATTGTCCAAAGCCGGCTACCGGGTTATGCAGTTTGGCTGCGACCCTAAGTCCGACAGCACAAACACCCTGCGCGGCGGCACATACATACCGACGGTGCTTGACACGCTCCGCGAAAAGGGATCGGTGAACGTGCATGATGTTATCTTTGAGGGGTTTAACGGCATTTACTGCGTGGAGGCGGGCGGCCCTGCTCCGGGCGTGGGGTGCGCGGGACGCGGCATCATTACAGCCGTGGAACTGTTCAAACAACAGAAAGTATTCGAGGAACTGGAACTCGACTTCGTGATTTACGATGTCCTCGGCGATGTCGTGTGCGGCGGATTCGCCGTGCCGATTCGAGAGGGTATCGCGCAGCACGTTTTCACGGTATCAAGCGGCGACTTTATGTCGATATACGCCAGCAACAATCTTTTCAAGGGAATCAAGAAGTACAGCAACAATGGGGGCGCGTTGCTTGGAGGCATTATCGCCAATTCCATCAATCAGGGGTATTCCCGCGAGATTGTGGACGACTTCGCGGATCGGACTAAGACGCAGGTAATGCAGTATGTTCCGCGTTCGATTACGGTTACCCAGTCGGAACTCAAAGGCAAAACGACCATTGAAGCCGCGCCAGACAGCGAACAGGCAAAAATCTACAGAGAGCTTGCGGAGCGCGTCGCCGCGCACGAGGAAAGCAAGGCGCCTTCTCCGCTTGAACTTGACGAACTGCGCCAATGGGCTGCCGGATGGAGCGACAAGCTGCTCGAACTGGAAGCCGGCATTGTTGTCGGCGGCCAACAAGCCGGTATTTAACGAGGGGGATTCAATGAGGCTGGCTTTCGCTTCAAACGATAGGGTGTTCGTCTCCCAACACTTCGGGCATTGCCGAAACTTTGTGATTGTGGACATCAATGAGGAAACCTACGGGTATGCTGTTGTCGGTATGCGGAAAAATGACGCGCCGTGCAATCAGGGCGGACATGATGAAGGGACGTTTGAAAAAAGTGTTCTCCTCATCTCGGATTGCAACGTGCTGTTTGTCCTCAAAGCGGGCAATTACGCCAAGCAGCGCTTACAACTGAAGGGCGTTCAGGTACTGGAAAAGCCGGGATTTATCGAGGATCTGATTGCGGAGTACATAAAGTACTTGAAACGCCCGCTTTTCCGAAGGCTTAGACGGCGGGAAGTGATCGACGATCACCCGTGCTTTTCCGCAAAGGCGCACAACACGAAGGGCAGGCTTCATTTACCCGTAAGTCCCGTGTGCAACATTCAGTGCCGCTTCTGCACGCGGGCGAGGAATACGGACGAGAACCGCCCCGGCGTTGCTGCGGGCGTTCTGCGGCCTGAAGAAGCGGCTGAAACGGTCAAGAAGGCTTTGGAATTGTGCCCTGAGATCTCGGTTGTGGGAATAGCGGGTCCCGGCGAGACCCTCGCAAGCGGGCACGCCTTGGAAACATTCAGGAAGGTCCACGCCGCGTACCCCGGCCTGATTAAATGCCTTTCTACCAACGGGCTTGAACTTCCCGGAAAAGCGCCTGAGTTGCGGGAGGCCGGTGTCCGGGCCATAACAATCACCGTTAACGCGGCCAGCCCCGCAGTACTGGATAAGGTGGTGTCTTGGGTCAAAGACGGAAAGGACTTGCTATCGGCGCAGTTACAAGGCATTCGTGAGTGTTCCGAGGCAGGTATGGCCGTAAAGGTAAACACGGTGCTGATTCCGGATGTCAACGACGGGCACATTGCCGAAATTGCCAAGGCGGTAAGGGAAGCGGGCGCGGCAAGGCATAATATTATTCCGCTCATACCGCAAAACGAATTTAAGGACACAGCGCCGCCGACTTGCGAACAGATAGAACGGGCGCGGCAGGAAGCGGGGCGATACATTGAACAGTTTCGCCACTGCAAACACTGCCGCGCCGATGCCTGCGGAATACCGGGCATCCGTGATGTAACAGAGGCGTTATATCAAAACCGTGAACTTGAAACATTTTCACACGGATGATTTTTCACACGGAGGATGAAGGAGGAGTATTGTGAAATACGCGAACAGCTTACCCGATCTTATCGGCAACACGCCGCTTCTGCGCCCCGCGAATTACCTCGCGGGAAAAAACGCGGATTCGCCGAACGTACATTCGTTGAATGTTCTGTTGAAGTTGGAATATTTCAACCCGCTCGGCAGCGTCAAGGACAGAATCGCCTACGCGATGGTGACGGATGCCGAGGAAAGCGGGAAATTAAAAAAGGGCGCGACGATCATTGAGCCGACAAGCGGCAACACAGGAATAGGTATCGCTTTTGTCGCGGCCGCCCGAGGCTACAAAGTCATTCTGACCATGCCGGAAACCATGAGCGTGGAACGCCGCAGTCTTGTCAAGGCCCTGGGCGCGGATGTGGTGCTGACACCGGGTTCGGATGGGATGAAAGGCGCGGTGCGCCGTGCCGAGGAATTGAACGCGCAGATACCGGGCAGCGTTATCCTTCAGCAGTTTGAAAACCCCGCTAACCCCGCTGTCCATCACAAGACTACCGCCGAGGAAATCTGGAATGACACGGACGGCAAAGTCGACATCTTCGTTGCGGGTGTCGGCACAGGCGGTACGGTCGCCGGTGTTGGCAGGAACTTGAAGGAAAAGAATCCGAAGATACGGATTGTCGCGGTTGAGCCCTTCGAGTCCCCGGTCTTGTCAGGCGGTCAGCCGGGGGCGCACAAAATTCAAGGCATCGGCGCGGGCTTTGTCCCCCTCGTCTATAACGGGAGTGTCGTCGACGAGATATTCACCGTGCGTTCTGACGAGGCGATTGAAACATCCCGGGATCTCGGCAGGACGGAAGGCTTGCTTGTGGGCATTTCGTCAGGCGCGGCGGCATTCGCGGCGACTGCCATAGCGTGCCGGGCCGAAAACGAAGGCAAAGTAATTGTCGCAATCATGCCGGATACGGGCGAACGGTATTTATCAACCGTCCTGTACCAATATTGAGAATGCCAATATTAAGAGCAGCAATATTTAAGAGTGCCAAATATTGAAAATTGAGATTGAGCTATTGAGTATTGCGATATTAAGAGGAGATGCGAATCATGTCAGATTTTTTGGAACGTCCGCGAACCGCTTGCGCGCTTGCGGGAGCGCTATCCGTCATAGGCAACCTGCCGGAGGTGATACCCATCGTGCATACGAGCCTTGGCTGCGGCGGTAACCTTGCCAATTCTGTCGCGTTTGGCAGCGGCTATCTCGGCGGCGGCTACTGCAGCGGCGGGGCCGCGCCAAGCACGGGAGTTACCGAAACAGAGATCGTGTTTGGCGGCGCCGACCGTCTTCGGGATCAGATAAAAAACACCCTTGAACTCATAGACGGCAAGCTGTATGTCGCCGCCACAGGGTGTATGACCGAGATGATAGGGGATGATACGATGGGTGTCGTCAGCGGGTTTCGTGACGAAGGACACCCGGTACTCGCCGTAAGTACGCCGAGCTTCAAAGGGGATAGCTACCACGGCTACGACATCGTACTCGACGGGATATTCAATGAATACCTGCCGCAGTCCGCTGAAAAGAACCCGAAACTCGTAAACCTCTTCGGCCTTGTGCCGGGATACGATCCGTTCTTTCGCGGCGACCTTGAGGAAATAGAACGGCTGCTAACCGGCATCGGGCTTGAAGTAAACACGTTTTTTACGCCGAACCAGACCTTCGAGAACCTGATCTCCGCGCCAGGTGCCGCGCTTAACATCGTGCTGTCGCGAGTCTGGGGCCGGGCATTCGCCGAAAAGTTTGAGCAACGGCATGGAACGCCCTACTGGGTGACAGATTTGCCGATAGGCCCCGAAGCGACCGATCAATTCGTAACGGAAGCGGCGAAACGTTTTGGGCTTAAGGGTGATGCCGTCATTGAAAAAGGCAACAGGGAGTTTTACGGCTACTTCGAACGGACGGCTGATGCCTTCTGCGACCAGGACCTTAAGTTTTACGCGATCACGGTTACAAACTCGACGTATGCCGTGCCGCTTGCCCGTTATGTTACCAAAGAACTCGGCTGGGTGCTTGCGGACAGTTTCGTAACCGACAAACTAACCGAGGCGCAGCAAGCGGCTCTGCAATGCGGCATTCCCCTCAAATTCGCAACAGGGGTACAGGAAATCGCGCGGGCAATCAACACGGAACACCCGCGAAACAGGGGCCAGCGGTACTTTGACGACTTATCGCCGCTCTACATCATCGGAAGCGCGCTGGAAAAGCGGACGGCAAACGCGCGGGGCGCGCGGCATCTATCGGTCAGTTTTCCCGCTTACGACAGGCTGATAACCGACAGAGGTTACGCGGGTTATCGCGGCGGACTGCATCTGTTCGAGGATTTAATCGGACAATTGATGTCCGTAAAATCATAGGAGCACTCTAATGGGATATTACGAACAAAGCGTGCCGCCGGTACGCGACTCAAGACTGAAGATGGGAGACAGTTATGCGGGTAACGCCCGTGATTTGGTGAACTGCGGGCGCGAAGGCTGTCTGCTTCAGAAAGGGCGCGGATTTTGGCAGACGAACGCCTGTCAGATGGCACTCAGCCTGATGATGGCGACCACCGTTGAGAATTCAGTCATCGTCATGCACGCGCCCGGCGGTTGCGGCGCCCTCCTGCACTCGCTTTCGGTGCAGTCGGCAAAGGGAAAAGGGCAGCGGGGGAAACCGCCGAATGCCCTCCCTTGGCTTTCGACAAACCTTACGGAAGCCGACGTTATCGGCGGCGGCGAGCGAAAGTTGCGCGAAACGATCGAGTATGCCGACCGCGAATTCCGTCCCGATATTATCTTTGCGGTTGTAACGTGCGCGCCGAGCATCATCGGCGACGACGTAGAGGAGGTGGTGAGGCAAGCGCGTTCGCGGGTTCAGGCGGATGTGATAAGCCTTCACTGTCCGGGGTTTAGGAGCCGCGTTGTGGCAAGCGCGTATGACTCCTTTTATCACGGCATTCTGCGCGGACTCAAGCTTTCCCTCAAACCGTGGGTTGATTTCAGGCCGCCCGTTCCCGGCGACCCGCAAGCGGAACTGGAGGATAAAAAGTATCGGTTCCAAAAGAGCCGCACCGTGCATGTGTGGAACGCCACGAGTATTGGCCTGGCTGACGAGCGCGAGGTTGAAAGACTTCTTACCGCGTTGGGGCTGAAAGTCCGGTTCTTTGCGGAATACTCATCCCGTGACGAGCTGCGAATGGTAAGCGAAGCCGCGCTTAATGTCAGCATGTGCAATGTGCATGACGACTATATGCTGAAATACCTCGAAGAAAAGTTTCAAATTCCCTATGTGATTGCGGGAATGCCCATAGGCTTCAGGCACACCCGAAAGTGGCTCATGCAGATAGCGGAACACTTTGGGCTTGAAAAAGAGGCGGCATCTCTTGCGGATTACGAGGAAGACTTGGCGCGGAAGGCAATCGAACCGTTTGTCGAACAGGTAAAGGGTAAAAGTGTCCTGATTTGTGGCGGCGTAGTCCGCGTCGGTTCGGAAGCTACCACGCTCTCGGAACTTGGCTTCAAGGTGCTGGGTATCCGGGCCTATCACTACGATGAAGGCGCGGATCCAATCTTTGAGGATGTGGCCAATACCCTTTCGGAAATACCGGTAGCGGTTAGCAATCAGTTATTCGAGATGACCCACCAGATAAAGACGCTGAAACCCGATCTTGTCATCTCTCACAACGGCACCCAGGGCTATATCGCCAAGCTCGGCGTTCCTGCGGTGCAACTGTTTAACGCGGACAGTTCGTTCTTCGCGTACTCTGGGATTTACCAGATCGTGCGGCGCATTGTGTTTGAGTTCAAGAACACATCGTACCGCGAAAGGCTCTCGCGGCACATTCGGTTGCCGTACAGACAAAGTTACTTTGAAGGCGATGCCTTTAAGTATATCAAAGACTAACCAATAGGTTAAAAGGAGAATTATTATGAAGTATGTATCTGTTCTTATCCTCGCCGTGGCTCTCGCACTTTTGCCTACGGCTTGCAACAAAAAGGCCAGCGTCGCGTCCCCGTCCCAAGCAGGCTCCGCCACCGACAAAGAAACGGCATATCAAGCCGAACCCGCGTCACAGCGCGTTATCCATATCGCCTATGACAGCGGGCTTTGCCAAGCGGCTATCCCGATTGCGCAGTACAAGGGATTCTTTGAAGCCGAAGGCTTGAAAACCGAGCTGACCAAGACCGGCGGCACCCAGGACAACACCCGTGACGCGCTTGCCGGAGGAAAAATCGACACGGCAGCGGGCATGATTGCCGGATGGCTGAAACCCATCACCAACGGCATCGACCTTCGTTTCACGGTCGGTCTGCACACCGGATGCGCGTCCGCGTTTGTTCTTGCCGGGTCGGACATTACGGAGTTTGAAAAGGGGCAAACTGTCGCAATCAACGGCGGCATTGGCGGGGTCTATCACAACATCGGATACCGTTTTATCGCCCATGACGGCTTTGTGCCGGAAGACTTTACGTGGAGAGACTTCCCCGCCGACCAAACCTTACTCATTCTGCAAAACGGTAACGCGGATGTAGCGGTGTTCTCTGACCAGCTCGCGGAAAAATGGGTGCAGGACGGGACGCTCCGCCGTATCCGCTCACTGCACGAGGATGAGGATTTCCGTGACGAGGCCTGCTGCGTACTGGGCATTGCCGGTCCGTTCCTGGATGAAAATCCGGTGGCCAGCGAAAAAATCAGCCGCGCTATCTACAAGGCCGCGCTCTGGATTGGCGAAAGCGATGCCAACAAAGATGAATCTGCCCAGATTCTGCTTGATAACGGCTATATCAGCGGCACGAAAGAATATGCCGTCTCCCTGATGAAGCTGTTCCGCTGGGGACTGCCGAGCAGCCTTACCGAAGCGACTCTTGACCTGTCTGTTACGGACTATCAGAAGCTCGGTGTGATTTCAAGCTCGCTCGACCCGGCCAAAGTCAAGGCGCAGATATGGGCGCCGCTTGATATCGAATGACCGCAAGAGGTTGTTTGGAAAACCGTTGTCCCCAAAGGACCGGGTTCCTGAACAACCTCATGATGACAAGGCCGGATTTCAGCGTCTTTATCCGGCACGCCATCTTGAATAACGTGATGTCTAACCGCAGAGGAGTAACTGAATGAACCTTACCGTCCGAGAATTGCGCAAACTTGAGGATGCGCCCAAGTCCAAGCTCAGGCGTACCCTCGACCGGGGGTTGTCGGCGTTGCCCTTTGTATGCGCGGCGTTGTTGCTCGTGATATACAAATTGGCGCCGAACTTCCCCAAATATGCCGCAAACGAACTCGCCTACCCCATAAGCAACGTGTACACGGTTTGTCTTGGCGCAACCGGAATCGCCCTGCTCGCGCGCTTTGCCGCCTCGCTTTTCTCGGATCGGGCCTACGAGAAGCTGCTTTTCAACGCGCCTCTGTACTGTGTGATATTTTTTATCCTTGGCGCTTATGACGTTGCCACGCTCAAAACAGGCATTCTGCCGCTGCCCTACTTCCCTTGGGTCGACCGTGTTCTCCTTGCGATAATCGAAGACCGGAGAATCCTGCTTGACTGTATCGCCCACTCGCTGGTTCTGCTTTTTGCCGGATATTTCACGGGGACCCTTGCCGGACTTGCCACGGGTATCGGCGCGGGCTGGAGTCCCAGGGTACGATACTGGGTCATGCCGCTCATGAAACTTTTAGGCCCCATTCCGTCCACCACGTGGATTTCAATCATCCTTATCGTCGCAAGCTCCCTGTTTGGCGGCTCGGTGTTCATGATCGCGCTCGGCGTATGGTATCCCGTCTCGATGTCCGCGTTTAACGGAGTGTCAAATGTGGACAAGAGCAATTTCGAAGCCGCCCGTACCTTTGGGGTAAAAAACGCGGGACTTGTGTTCAAGGTCGCCATTCCCGCCGCCATGCCGAGTATATTCAACGGGATGACCCAGGGGATGAGCATCGCCTGCACCGCGCTTATGGTTGCCGAAATGCTCGGCGTGGAAAGCGGCCTCGGCTGGTATATCAACTGGCAGAGAGGCTGGGCGGAATTTGCCAAAATGTATGCCGCAGTTATCATTATCTGCTTAACTTTTACCACGGTAAACCTTGTCCTTACCTTTATCAAAAAGCGGGCACTCAGGTGGCAGGAGGGAAAACAATGAGCGCGACGGTGGAAATAAAGAACCTTTCAAAAATATTCGCCCGTCAGGATACCGATAGCACGTTGCACGCGCTCGACAAGATAAACCTCTCTGTCGGCGCGGGGGAATTCGTTACGTTGCTCGGCGCTTCCGGTTGCGGCAAGTCTACCCTGCTTCGCCTCATTGCCGGGCTTGAAACGCCTACGATGGGCGAGGTTCTCTTTGACGGCGAACCAATCAGAGGAACGGACTCACGGCGGGGGCTTGTTTTCCAGGAACACACGCTTTTTCCGTGGCTTACCGTCAGAGAGAACATGAAGTTTGCCTTGAAATCCACAAAGCAGTATGCGAAGAAAAAAGACGAGATTGACGGCTGGCTGGATTTGGCCGGCCTGTCGGAGTTTTCCAATACCTATCCGAGCCGGCTATCAGGAGGCATGCGGCAACGGGCCGCGCTTGTCAGGGCCCTGTCGGTTTCACCTGACGTGCTGTTGCTTGACGAACCGCTTGGCGCCCTTGACAGTTTTACGCGCATGAACCTGCAAGACGAACTGATTCGTCTATGGCGCGAACGCGGCAACACGATGGTGATGGTAACGCATGATATTGACGAGGCGATTTACCTAAGCAGACGAATCGCGGTGATGTCCCCGCGTCCCGGCAGAATCGTTGAAATTCTCGATGTCCCTATGAGCTATCCGCGCAACCGCGCCGCGGACGGCTTTACGGAGCTCAGAATGCGGATATTGAAACGCCTTAACTTTGCGCAAGACGTACAGGAAGAGTACACCATTTAGGGCAACACCGATTTAATAACCACTGACCAAACGGACTTATCACAAGGAACCGCTGATTGCGCGGATGAGCACAGATAGCGCGGAATCCCCAGAGTCCGCGAATGCGCACGAATAAGCGCGAATGGAAACACAAGGGTCCGCAGATTGCGCTGATCTGTGGTTAATCGTGGATGGAACCACAAGGAACCGCTGATTGCGCTGATAAGAACAGATGGCGCGGATATGTTTTCTTTTCATTATCTGTGTTATCCGTGTTTATCGGTGTCATCTGTGGTTAACTGTGGATGGAACCACAAGGCACCGCAGGTGCCCGGCGCGGAAGGCGCACGAAGGAAGGCCGTCTGTTTTCATATCCCTCCTTTCCCATTGCTCGCTCATCCGTAAGCCCGCGCCGCTCTCTTATCGGTACCCGTCACCCTTCTTCGCCTTTGGGCGCGGGGACCATCCCTCGCGATGTACTTGACAAAACAATTTGCTTTTGATACACTGAACAATATGACAGATTATTCGGTGTGCCGGTTGTACCGGATGCACGGGTACTGAGGAGTCGGGCTATGGCCAAGATCGGAGGCTCCGG
>JAIRLZ010000236.1 GCA_031259035.1 Treponema sp.
GACAGTTCCTCATCCCGCGTCCGCTCTTGTTCGGGGAAGGGATGCATCCCTTTCGCTTCCCGAAAAACCCGCATCCACCGGCGCGGCGCCGCGCCGCCGACACCCAAATCCTTGGCAGCCAGGACAACCGGCTTTTCCTGTCTCTCCGCCAGCATCACTGCCTCAGCTTCGCATTCCTTCTGGTATACCCGCCGTTTTTTCTCTGCTTTACCCTTCTTCTTCTCTCCTTCTGTTGTATTACTCGCTTGTCTTTCTGTCTACCTGTTGGGGTAAAGTCCAGCCGCTAAACGAGGCGCAAAGGGGCGGCGTGATAATAATGGACCGGGCAAATTTTCATAGGAAGAGACAGCTTTAAAAAAGATGCGGGAAGGCAAAGTAAATTTACTGTTTCTTCCCGCGTATTCTCCTAACTTTAATCCGATAGAGAAAGACTGGGCAAATATGAAGCGCACCTTACGCGATGCCGCTCCACTTTGTGATTTACTTCAGACCGCAGTTTACGATTATTGGCGTTAAGGGAACCTCTGGAAACTCCGGTCGAACCGCAGGTTCGCGTTTCCAGAGGTTCCTCGGAGAAAATTGCTAATTCTTTATTTGTAATGAATTACGCAAACACAATTTTCTCCACAGGGTAAGAAAACCTCTAAAAACTTCAGTTTTTAGAGGTTTTCTTAAGTGTTTTTGAGTAGAACTACTATAGATGTCCGCTCCGTCTACGGCGGCGGGAATGAGAAAATCGTAGTTTACTGAGCCTGTCTCAAAACTGACGCCATAAGGCGCGTTTTGGAACAGGCTATACTTTATCCATTTTTCTTACAGGGGAATGGTTGATGAAATAATCCGATTTTTCCCTGTGCAGAATGATTTTGCTTTTTGAGAATGAAATCTCGCGCCAGTACCCTTCAAACACGCCGATTTCCAGAATTCCGTCATACCCATATATTTTTTTACATCGACCGTTGCTGATGGGGGGGGGGGGGGGGTAGCTTCGGAGCGGGCGCCCATCTCCATATAGCCGAAACTGATTTTAAGCAAGGCGCGCGTCCAGACGAGTTTCCGTTTGCCGTTGCCGTTAGACCAGCCAAGCCGTGATGGCAAAAGCCGTTTGGGATCTATATCAAGATATGAGGGGCTGGCGCCGGTGTCAAAAACATACCATCCACTCCTGCCGTACACTGTGGCGTACAATAACATCCTGCCGTTTTTTATGACAAACGGTATTTCCGCCGTGTCGGGAACGGGAGGCGTTTCTTCCGCGCAGGAAAACACCGGTGGTACGAGTATGAAAAGCCATAATTACAATGGGTATTCCCCCTGCTTTGCCGGGGACACAAAAGGTTTGACGTTTACGGGATTGTGAAAGACGCTCCTGTCAATGAGCCGCTCAAAGTTTTTTGACAGGAGGCGTAACGCGAGACGCGAAAAGTTTTGCCTGCGGCGTATGGGATTGCAAGCGCTATAGTGTGGACGCCGAAATATCGCCGGAAAAAGTTATGCGGCGAATTGCGGAAACACTTGGGGGGAGTGTTTCATGAGTTGGCGCGGCGACGGGAAAGGCGTATGCGCCTTAAGGGGCATTATGTTTCGACGGCGGGCTTGAACGAGGAGGCCGTCAAGAAGTGTATCCGCGAACAGGAGCGGGAAGACAAACGGCCGGACGAACTTGAGTTGTTCGAGGGGCGGCGGCGGCGCGAGATTGCCGCCTTTAGGCGGCTCACAAAAACAAGCCGCCGGCATTGCCGGTGGCATTGGAACAGCCTCGGCTTAAATTGGTTTGCACCAGCGGAATGACCTAGCCAACCGGCGACCGAACCGCAAGGCGGCGAAACGCAAACAATCATGGCTGGCGCGGTCATGCGGCGGATGTTTCACTTGAAATACCGCGCGCCGGCTTCGAAAATACGCTGCTGTTTATTGCCCGGTATGTTGATGTGTACATAGTCTCCCGCGCGCTCGCTGTGTCCCATCTTGCCGAGAATGCGCCCGTCGGGGCTTGTAACGCCTTCAATCGCAAAACGGCTGCCATTAGGGTTGTCAGGCTCCGTGAAAGCGGGATTCCCATCGGCGTCAACATAACAAAACGCCACCTGTCCATTATGCAAAAACCGCCTTCCTTCCTCGTCGCTGACGACAAATTTGCCCTCCCCGTGACTCACCGGCACAACGTGTACCGCGCCCTCCCGCTCAAGCGCAAGCCACGGCGACTTGTTCGGCATAACGCGCGTTCTGACCATTCTGGAAACATGCCGCCCGATGCCGTTGAACGTCAAGGTTGGCGAATCTTCGGTTCTGTCGCGTATTCGTCCATCTGGCACAAGCCCCAGCTTGATGAGCGCCTGAAATCCATTGCATATGCCCAGCGTCAAAGAGTCCCTGTCAAGGAACCGGTTCACCGCGTCCATAACGCGGGGCGCCCGAAACACATTGGCGATGAATTTTCCCGATCCATCCGGTTCGTCTCCGGCGCTGAACCCGCCGGAAAGCGCGAGTATCTGCGCATCGTCAATGGCCGAGGCTAGCTCGGCAATCGATTCCGCAATGGCTTCCCGCGTTATATTTCTAAAAATCACGAACTTGACACGCGCCCCCGCTTTGCGAAAACTCCGCTCCATATCCCATTCGCAGTTTGTGCCGGGGAATACAGGCAAAAGGACAAGGGGGGGAGCGCCTTTTGCGGCAAAGAACGCCGGACGCTGATAAAACAGAGGGCTTTCTGTGCGCCGCTCCCCCTCATTCCGAAGGTTTGCTGACGCGAAACCTTCTCCATTACCCCCACTCCTCCTCTCCGCGACAGTCGCCCCATCGGATGTTTGCGGGTATATGTCCGCAAGCGGATACTCATAGGCGCGGCGAAGCTCCTCCAGTGGAATTTCCGCCGAAAACGCTTCGGGAAACTCCTCCACGCCTGTGCCGGCGTCAATAACGTTGGAGATGCGGAAAACCTTGTCAGCAATCGTCGCGCCTATGACGCGATACGAGGGAGCGGAGGCGTCCGGCGCGTCAAGCAGGGTTTTCGCCCTTTCAATGTCTTTTATTTCAAGCAGTACGGAGCCTTGCCATCCAAACCGCCCCAACACGGCTTCCGCCGCTTCCAGCGCGTCCGCATCCGCTTCGACGCCTTGCATATTGCCAAACGCCATAACGGCCAAGGCCGCCGCAACGCCGCCCGCGCCCACCGGATAGGCCGCGCGTACCAGAGACTCCGCGCCCAGACGCATAAGGGCGTTCATATTCGCCTTGAAAACCTCCCACTCACAGCGGGAAGGGTCTTGACGCAAAAGCAGAATGGCGTTCCCAATGGCGCCGCTTAACGCGCCGGAACGCACCTGCGCGGCTGGCGCGACTCCGGCGGCAAAAGCGACCAGAGTCGGCGGTACGCTGAGGTGGATGTCGTGTTCTTCATCGTCGTAGGAGCCGGACATGGAATCCTTGCCCCCGATGGCAGGCGCGCCGAGTTCAAGCTGGGCTTCAAGCGCGCCGAGCAAGGCGGATATGGGTTTTAGCCACGTCAGCGCGGCGCCGGGACGCTCAAAATACTCCTGCAATGAGAGCCGCATGTTCCACGGATTGCCGCCCATGCACGCGCACTTCGTCAACGCCTCCCGCACCGCGCCTTTCGCGCCTTCGTAAGCGTCTGCGGCCATCGCGTCAGGGTCAAAACCGAACGCCATAAGGCTTGCGGTGCGGCTTTCTTTTCCCAAAGCGGGAAGCAGCGCCGCCATGCCGCACTCGCTCGTACCCTGTTCCGCGCCGCCAAAAGGAAACAGCACGGACCCCGCGCCAATGGAACCGTCGAACCGCTCCTGAAGCCCGCGCCTGCCGCCCGAACGGAGAGACGCCAATTCCCGCTCAAGATTGTCAAGCATGACAACCGGTTTTTTCCCTTCAGCGTGAAGCTTGGCATCAGGCTTTTGTTCACCAGCAGTCACTGGAACAGCAGCCGCTGATTCAGCGGACAAAGAAATAGAACGGCTCGCTCCGTTTGAATTGAGAAAGTCCCGCGACAAATCAACAATGAGCTTTCCCTGCCAGAACATGCGGAGGCGCCTTTTATTTGTAACCTCAGCGATGACGACCGCGTCAAGATTCTCCGCAGCGGCGGCGGCTATGAAGGCGTCAACATCTTTTGCGTCAACCACAACCGCCATGCGTTCCTGAGATTCTGAAATGGCAAGCTCAATGCCGTCAAGTCCGGCGTATTTTTTCGGTATTGCGTCAAGACGTATGTCCACCCCTTCGGCAAGCTCCCCAACCGCCACAGACACGCCGCCCGCGCCGAAGTCGTTGCACCGTTTGATGAGCGTGGTGACAGCCGGATTGCGGAACAGGCGCTGTATTTTCCGCTCTTCAACCGGATTGCCCTTCTGAACCTCGGCGCCGGATTTTTCAACGGATTCCCTGGTATGCGCCTTTGAAGAACCGGTGGCGCCTCCAATGCCGTCCCGCCCGGTCTTGCCGCCCACCAGAATCACCATATCGCCAGCCGCAGGCTCTTCGCGCCGGATCCACGTCTCAGGCGCAGCCGCTATGACCGCGCCCAACTCCATGTGTTTCGCCGCATAGCCGGGGTGGTAGAACTCGGCCACCTGTCCGGTTGCAAGCCCTATTTGGTTGCCGTACGATGAATAGCCGGCTGCGGATTCCCGTGCGATCTTTATCTGCGGCAGCTTGCCCGGCGGCGTTTTGTTCGATCGCGGATCGCCGGATCCGGTGATCCGCATGGCTTGGTGGACAAACGCCCTGCCGGAAAGCGGATCGCGTATAGCTCCGCCGAGGCAGGTCGCCGCCCCGCCGAACGGCTCAATCTCAGTCGGATGGTTGTGAGTCTCGTTTTTGAATAGCAAAAGATACGGCTCGGTACTGCCATCGTCAAATTCGGCAAGAGTCTTAATGGTACAGGCGTTTATTTCAGGCGATTCGTCCACATCACAAACCAATCCCCGCTTTTTGAGCGCCTTGACGCCAATCGTCGCAATATCCATGAGCGTGGGTTGCCGCGAAGCGCCCTGTTTCGGCGGGTTCTCGCCATAAACTTCCAACCGCGCTTTTTTGTATAGATCAACCGCCCGCTTTATATTTGCCTGAACAAGGGGGTTTTCGCTGTTTTTAAAAGAATCAAAAAAATCGAAAAAACCTTCAAGTTCAGTGGTGAATGTCGTGTGCCTGCAATGATCCGACCAGTAGGTGTCCAGCGTCTTGAGTTCCGCCAACGTGGGGTCTCTCTGTATAGAAGAAAAATAATTCGCGCAGACAAGCATATCGTCAAGAGACATCGCAAGGGAATGCCGTTTCGCCAGGCGGGTAAGTTCACTGCCGGTCATTTCCAAAAACCCGCGCAGAATGGGGACTTCCTTAACAGGTATCGAAGGATCTTGCAGGGAAACCGGCATGTCGTGGGACGTTTCTTCAGAATCAACAGGGTTGATGATATACTTTTTTATTGCGGCGAAAGTTTCATCCGAAAGCCGCGTTGCGCCCGCGTTTTTTGTCCGAAAAATATACACAAACGCGGTTTTCACAATGGGACGGACTCCGAATATGAGTTCCGCGCATTGTTCAGCCGAATCCGACCGCTGATCGTACTGTCCCGCCAGATAAGCGACGCCGAAATGCCGTTCGTTTTTGCCGGCCGGGACATCTATTCTCTCAAAAACCACATCGCATTGGGGTTCCGAAAAGATGAAAGCTACAGCCCGCTTAAACTGCTCTTCATTCAATCCCTCCACATCGTAACGGCGCAGGATGCGAATTTCAGACACATCATTGATGTCGGGATGCTGATCGCGCAAAAAAGAGAGCAGAGCCGCCCTCAAATGGCTGGCTTCTACGGCGAAACCGCCACGCTTCTTTTCCACATAAACGCGATTAATAGACATGTACACTCCTATGAATGTCAGACGCCCGCAGGTCGTCAAATGCCGCTGTCAGAAAGCGTTGTCTTGATCTGATCAAAAAGCTCGCATACCTTGAGAAGCCGCTCTGTCATGCTCCTCGTCTCCCCAAGCTCAACTTTCCCGTCGTCTATGGCCATTACCAGATCATCGGACAACCGTCTTGCCATGCGGGTATGCTCAGAGATTGCGTTGTAAACTTCGAGAAATTCGTCTTTTGACAACTTTTTGTCAACATCGTTCCACCACTCCGGATCATCGATTTTCATTTTTCGCCCTTTCACACGGCCCAAGTATAGCAAAGAGCGGGGAAGGAGTCAATGACAGACGTCAAGACTACCGTCAAGACTACCGTCAAGACGCGGTGAAAAACTTGGGCGCGCCACAAAGTATGATGGGTTCTCAAACGAAGCCGTAATTGATGTAAAAGAATGCCACATCAAAAGCTTTCCAGTGGTTGAACAGTTTCTTGGAAAAACAACAAGTCTTTCGAAACGCGCGCTTTATCCGATGCCCTAGCAGCCTGTTGCGCTTGTAGGTTTTTATGGCTTTTTTCAACGAAAAAACCATAAAAACCCCGATAAAGGGGCTGCGAGAAAACTTCGTTTTCTTGGCGGTTTCCGCCTGGCAGTTTGCAAGGTAAAAAATCGCCTTTTCAGGCGATTTTTGGAGGTTTTATGCGCGA
>JAIRLZ010000265.1 GCA_031259035.1 Treponema sp.
CAACCGGTTTAGAAAACAGCTGGTGAGATATGAAAAGAAAGCGGTCAACTATTCCGGATTGCTTGCGCCGGCCTGCGCTTTCATTTGTTTTAGGCGCATTGATGCTATTTAGGGATAAGTTCTAACTGCCCTTTTCTTTCTGCGTAGCGCCTAACGTATATGAAACCTCGCCCGTCCCCGCCGGATCAATAAACGTCAAGCCTACTGCGCGTAAACCAATCGGCGCATGTTGAAGACGATCGCGACAGGAAGATATGCCGCCATACAGGGCGTCGTTCACAAGCGGATGCCCCAGCCACGCAAGATGGCAACGTATCTGGTGCCTGAAGCCTCGCTCCAGCCTGACGCGGAACACGATGGCGTCCCCAGCTTCTTCCAGTTTTTCCAGAATCTCCGTTCTGTAATACACGCCTTGATCAAGCGCAATGTCTTTGTTTTTCGGAAACGGCTTGAGCGCCGGACGCACAGCCGCCCGCCCCGGCCCAAAGGCGCGGAACGCGCTTTCAATGACACAGGGGGGGCGAATGCCCCTGTACGGACACTGCGGAAAACCGGCGCCGCCGCCCGTCCGTCCCGCAGACTCAGCCCGGTAGGTCTTCACGAAAAGACCGTGCTCCTGCTGGCGCATGAGGGCGTCAAAAGCGTCCTGAGTCTTGGCAATGAGAACAAGCCCCCGCGTCTCGTAGTCAAGCCGGTGAAGGACGCCGCGCTCCCACGGCCGCCTGCCGCGTACGGCTTTTATGTGGGGAACATGAGCGGCGCACCAGTCAAGAAGAGTCTGTTGGTGTGGATTGCCGTCCGCAAAACCATCCCGCCAGCGACGGTTTTGCGAGCCGTCGCGCAGAGGAGCCGTGTGCATCAAGGGCGGTTTATAGACAACCGCATAGGAAAACGTTTCGGCTAAAATTGAGGGCTGGTCATCCGGCATAGAGCGTCGAGGCTTTCCCACAACAAAAAATAGACCGCCACACTCAGAGCGATTCCACCCGCTACAACTCCAGCGACATGGTCTTTATCTTATGTTCAATATAATCCGCAAAGTCCGCGATTTTCATGGGCGGAAGCTGCCTGCCGTCCCGCAAGCGGATCGAAACCGCGCCTTCATCCACTTCTTTTTGCCCCACGATAAGCATGTACGGCGCCTTTCGGGTCTGACAGTTGCGAATTTTGGCGTTCATGCGGTTGTCGTCAAGTTCGGCGGAGATGCGTATATCCCGCGCCTTGAGTTCCGCGGCGACCATTTTGGCGTAATCGTTGAAATTTTCCGCCACCGGAATAACGACAGCCTGTTCCGGCGCGATCCAGACCGGAAACGCGCCGCCGAAATGTTCGATAAGCACGCCGAAAAACCGCTCTAGCGAGCCGAGAAGGGCGCGATGCACCATATACGGGCGTTTCTGCCGGCCATCCGAATCGATGTACGTCATGTCGAAGCGTTCCGGCTCGTTGAAATCGAACTGTATGGTAGTCATCTGCCACTCGCGTCCGAGCGCATCCTTTATTTTCAGGTCGATTTTAGGACCGTAGAACGCGCCGCCGCCCTCGTCAATCTCGTAAGGAAGCGATTCGGCGTCCACGGCTTTGCGCAGGCTTTCAAGCGCCGCGTCCCAGCGGCTCTGTTCGCCCACGGATTTTTCCGGCTTGGTCGCAAGGTAGGCTTTGATGTCCTTGAAGCCGAAGACGTTCCATATGTCAAGACTGAAGCGCAGAACTTCCCGAATTTCGCCTTCCATTTGCTCAGGCGTACAGAAAATATGTGCGTCGTCCTGGGTGAAACCCCGCACCCGCAGCAACCCGTGCAGTACGCCGCTTTTCTCATACCGGTACACCGTACCCAGTTCGGCCCAGCGCAGGGGAAGATCGCGGTAACTGCGGACTTTGTTCTTGTAGATCATAATGTGGAAGGGACAGTTCATGGGTTTTATGATGTAGTCCTGCTTGTCGATTTCCATAGGCGAATACATATTGCCCTTGTAAAATCCGAGGTGTCCCGACGTCTCCCAGAGCCAGCTTTTCCCGATATGCGGGGTGTAGAGGATTTCATACCCATTGCGGTAATGCGCTTTGCGCCAGAAATCTTCTATGGCGACGCGCATACGCCCGCCGTTCGGGTGCCAATAGATGAGACCCGCGCCCGCCTCGTCATGCACGGAGTATAGATCCATTTCCTTGCCGACTCTGCGGTGATCGCGCTTCTCCATTTCCTCAAGGAATGCGAGGTAGGCTTTCAAATCTTTGGGAGTTTCCCACGCGGAGCCGTAGATGCGGGTCAACATGGGTCTATGCTCGTCCCCGCGCCAATACGCGCCCGCTATGCTTTGCAGTTTGAAAGCGGCCGAGTTGATTTCGCGGGTGTTGGCTACGTGAGGCCCCCGGCAGAGATCCGCCCACACGGCCTCGCCCGCGCTATTTCTTTGTTCATAAATAGATATTTCCGCGTCTTCGGGCAAATCATCAATGAGTTCCAGTTTAAATGGCTCATCCGCGAAACGCCGCATGGCTTCCTCGCGGCTCGCCGCAACGCGGACAAAATCCTGCTTCTCTTCAATAATTTTCTTCATTTCCGCTTCTATAGCGGGTATATCTTCAGCGGTTATGGGGTTTAAAAATTGAAAGTCATAGTAGAAACCGTTTTCTATTGACGGGCCGATAGCCACTTTCGTACCCGGGAAAAGGCGAGTGACGGCTTCCGCCATGACATGGCTCACCGAATGGCGGATCACGGAGAGTTTTTCTTCTTTTTTATCGGACATATGCACCTCGCACTAAGTATGCGGTACATCGCCGGAGAAAATCAAGCCCCCGCGTTGCCTCATGAAAAATGTTACCGAAAATGGCCCGTGCCTCAAATTGAAAATGTTACCCAAATTATAATAAGGACGCTCGAAGGAGGGCATCCGAATGGGGTTAAACATGAAAGAAAAACAGGCGGTAAC
>JAIRLZ010000272.1 GCA_031259035.1 Treponema sp.
GGGGGCAAAGAGCCGCCGATAAGGTGTCTATCGGAATCGCCATGCCGACCCGCTCGTCCCAGCGGTGGATTTCGGATGGGGAAAGCGTTAAAGCCGGCATTGAGGCGCTCGGTTATTCCGGCGATCTTCAGTATGGCGATGATGTCATCGAAAATCAGGTCGCGCAGCTCGAAAACATGATCACCAAGGGCGTGAAGGCGCTGGTTATCGCGTCTATTGACGGCGAATCGCTCACCGCGATTCTGGAAAAGGCTCACGAGGCGGGCATTCCGGTTATCGCCTATGACCGGCTCATCAGGAACAGTCCGTATGTGGATTACTATGTGTCCTTTGACAACTACAAAGTTGGCGAGCAGATGGGACAGATCCTCATAAAAGGACTCGACCTTGACAGCGCGACGGCAGACAATCCCAGAGTAATTGAAGTGTTCGGCGGCTCGCCGGATGACAACAACGCCTACTTCTTTTACAACGGCGCCATGGATGTACTCAAGCCGTACTTTGACAAGAACGTCCTCGTCATCGGGTCAGGGCAGCAAGGCATGGATAGAGTCGGAACGCTCCGTTGGGACGGCGCCACCGCTCAGGCGCGTATGGACAACCTGCTCTCGGCGTATTATACCGGACGAACCATAGACGGCGTGCTTTCTCCCTATGACGGCATCAGTCTAGGCATTCTTTCTTCTTTAAAAGGAGTCGGATATGGCGGCGCCGGAAAACCCATGCCCATAGTGGGCGGACAAGACGCGGAGTTGCCTTCCATCAAGTCGATCCTCGCGGACGAGCAGTATGCGACCGTGTTTAAGGACACCCGTTCCCTTGCGGCGGCGACCGTGAAGATGCTCCAGGCCATTATGGAAGGACGGATCCCTGAGGTAAACAACACCACGGATTATGAAAATGGAAGCGTGAAAGACGGCAAGAAATATATTGTGCCTTCCATGCTGCTCCAGTCCACGGCTATTTACAAGGAAAATGTAAAGAGTGTGCTGGTGGATGAAACCGGTTATTACAAAGCCTCGGAATTGGGACTGTAGTTTTTGGGAGTGCGATAAACATTGGAGAATAGGAGGAAGCTGTCTTATGTGGTTCACAACGCGAAGATTCCCATTTTTAGAAGCGTCCGCCTGTTCCCAATGTTCGCGCCCTAGGAGAGAGGTGTTTTATGAATGATGCCGCATACTTGCTGGAAATGAAACATATCACAAAGACGTTTCCCGGCGTAAAGGCTTTGGACAATGTAACCTTACAGGTTAAACAGCGGGAAATACACGCTTTGGTCGGCGAGAACGGAGCGGGAAAATCAACGCTGATGAAAATCCTGAGCGGCGTGTATCCTTACGGGACATATTCGGGAGACATTGTTTTTAATGGACAGGTTTGCGCCTTTCCCGATATTCAGCGCAGCGAAAAAATGGGAATCGCGATTATTCATCAGGAATTGGCGCTAAGCCCCTATCTTTCCATAGCGGAAAATATTTTTTTGGGCCATGAGAAGGCGAAGCGGTTTATAATAAACTGGGATAAAACTAAAGAAGACGCGCTGGTCTATATGCGGCGGCTGGGTTTGAGCGAAAATCCCAATACGCCGGTGAACAAGCTGGGCGTTGGAAAACAGCAGCTTGTTGAAATCGCAAAAGCGCTCGCCAAAGATGTCAAACTGCTGATCCTTGACGAGCCGACAGCCGCGCTTAACGAGAAGGACAGCGAAAACCTCTTGCAGCTTTTACGGGAATTAAAAGATCAGCACGGCATATCGTCAGCGCTTATCACCCATAAACTGAACGAAGTCGCGGAAATTGCCGACAGCATCACCATTCTGCGGGACGGCAAAACGATTGAAACCCTTGAGGTTGATAAAAAGGAGGGGATTTCCGAGGAGCGGATAATAAAAGGCATGGTAGGGCGGGAAATGACTGACCGTTTTCCCAGACGGAACGCGGTTCCGGGCGACGTGATCTTTGAAGTGAAAAACTGGACGATCTATCACCCTGAAAACCCCGGTCGGAAAATGCTGGATGATGTCAATTTTTATCTCCGCGCAGGTGAAGTGGTGGGGCTTGCGGGTCTTATGGGCGCGGGGCGCACCGAGCTTGCCACGAGTCTTTTCGGCAAATTCTACGGCAAAAGCATTTCAGGGCGCATACTCATTGACGGCAAGGATGTGAACCTCAACTCCATCCCGAAAGCCATTGAACATGGAGTCGCCTACGTTACCGAAGACCGCAAGGAGTATGGGCTTGTTCTCATAGAAGATGTCAAGCGAAACATCTCGCTCGCTAAATTAAAGAAGATTGCGAATAGAAATGTCATTGACGAACAACGGGAAGTGCGGGAGACCGAAGGTTTCCGAAAAAAGCTGAACATCAAAACGCCGTCCATCTTGCAGCTTGCGGGCAATCTTTCAGGCGGAAATCAGCAGAAGGTCGTACTTGCCAAGTGGATATTCGCGGATCCCCGCATCCTGATTCTTGATGAGCCGACGCGGGGCATTGACGTCGGGGCGAAATACGAAATTTACACTATTATCAATATGCTTGCCGCGGCGGGAATGGCGTGTCTTCTCATCTCCTCTGAAATGCCGGAAATAATCGGCATGAGCGACCGCATCTACGTGATGAGCGAAGGGCGCGTCACTGGAGAACTTCCTGGAAGAACCGCGACGCAAGAAGAAATAATGGGACATATTATTCAGTCCTAAATGGGAGTATGGCATGAACACGTTATTTGTCATTCTGAAAAAAAATCTTAGACATTACGGCATGATTATCGCTCTTGTGGCGGCGATGATCTTTTTCGGCGTTTTAACTGACGGGGTGCTTTTCCGTCCGGTGAACCTGACCAATCTCGTGCTGCAAAACAGCTATGTGCTTATCCTTGCGGTGGGCATGATGCTCTGCATTCTTACGGGAAACATCGATCTTTCCGTCGGTTCGGTGGTGGCGTTTGTGGGCGCCGTATCCGCGATGATGATGGTGAGAGCGAGCATGAATCCGTTTTTAGCCATGTTCCTTTCCCTGCTTGTCGGCGGGCTTGCCGGCGCGTTGCAGGGAGTCTGCATCGCCTTTTTCCGTATGCCCGCCTTTATCGTAACGCTTGCGGGAATGTTGGCGTTCCGGGGTCTCGCTCAGGTTATCCTGAAAGGGCAGTCCTACGGCCCATTCCCCAAGGTGTTTCAGTCTCTCTCGTCAGGCTATATCGCGGACCCTTTTGGAGGCGTCAGCGTGGGAAACGCCACTCTGCATGTTCTCACCTTGATTATCGGGGCTGTGATTTCCGCGCTGATCGTGGCGGGGCAGACGCGGGAGCGGAAACGCCAACAGCGGTACAATTTCGATCTGCTGCCCCGCGGCATTTGGATAGCGAAGGTTGTTTTATTGGTCGCGGTGATCATGGCGTTCTCCATTGTGTTCGCCTTGTACCGTGGGATTCCGAACATCCTTGTCCTTCTGGGATGCTTGATCGTCTTCTACCATTTTGTCACCACCAAAACGGTGCAGGGGCGTCATATTTACGCCCTGGGCGGCAATGTGAAAGCCGCGAAACTTTCGGGCATTAAAACGGAACAGGTGATGTTCTGGGTGTACATGAATATGGGCGTTATCGCGGCGTTGGCGGGCATGGTCTTTGCGGCGCGGCTCAATGTCGCCACTCCCAAAGCGGGACAAAGTTTTGAGCTTGACGCCATCGCCGCCTGTTACATCGGCGGCGCGTCCACCACCGGCGGCATCGGAACCATCATCGGCGCCATTGTGGGCGGGCTGTTTATGGGCGTGCTCAACAACGGCATGTCGATCCTCGGGATCAGCATAGACTGGCAGCAGGCGATCAAGGGCTTTGTACTCCTTGCGGCGGTAGGTTTCGATCTGTACTCCAAGATGAGAGCCACTGGAGGCGCTTCCTCGCCTAAACGCGGCTTTTCTGTCTTCGGATTGCGGTTTGATTTAAAAAAAGGCTGACCTTGCGTGTAACGCGCCTTGTCTAAAAGAAGAAGCGAGGATGTGCGAAAAGGCGGCAAGCGAGTTAAAAAAAGCGATTCTAAAAGAAAGGAGCGTTTTATGGATGAGAAAGTAAAACAGGCGATTGTTGAGGGAAGGACGTCTCTCGGCATCGAACTCGGTTCCACCCGCATCAAAGCCGCGTTGATTGACGACCATTATTCGACCATCGCGTCGGGCGGGCATGAGTGGGAAAACCAACTCTTAGACGGCGTGTGGACGTACAGTCTTGACGATGTATGGAGTGGGATTCAGGACAGCTTCCGCACACTGGCGTCTGACGTGCGGAGCAGGTACGGCGTACCGCTTGTTGCGGTGGGATCAATCGGCGTTTCCGCCATGATGCACGGGTACCTCATATTCGGCGCTGACAAACGGCAGCTTGTCCCGTTCCGTACATGGCGCAACACCATGACGGAACAGGCGGCCGCAGAACTTACCGGTTTGTTCCAATTCAACATTCCCCAGCGGTGGAGCGTAGCCCATCTGTATCAGGCGATGTTGAACAACGAAGAAGAGGTGAACGGCATCTCGTTTATGACCACGCTCGCCGGTTACGTACATTGGCGGCTGACCGGTGAGAAAGTCCTGGGCATAGGCGACGCGTCCGGCATGTTCCCCATTGACAGCGCGACGAACGCCTATAACCGGCGGATGCTGGAACAGTTCAACGCCCTCGCCGGCGGCAAGGGATTCGGGCGGGACCTTGAAGACCTGCTGCCCCGCGTCTTAAATGCCGGCGAGAACGCCGGATTCCTCACCGAGGAAGGCGCGAAACTGCTCGATCCGTCCGGGGTTCTGAAAGCCGGCGTTCCATTCTGTCCGCCGGAGGGAGACGCCGGAACGGGCATGGCCGCCACAAACAGCGTAGCGGAACGCACCGGCAATGTCTCCGCCGGCACTTCGATATTCGCGATGATTGTGCTGGAAAAAGAACTGTCAAAGGCGCGGACGGAAATAGACATAGTTGCGACGCCCGCCGGAAAGCCGGCTGCAATGGTACACTGCAACAACTGCACGTCCGACCTTGACGCATGGATACATCTGTTCAGGGAAGTGACAGAGCTTTTCGGCGCGACGATAGACAAGCCCGCTTTTTACGACGCCCTGTATTACAAGGTGCTGGAAGGCGACCCGGATTGCGGCGGTCTTCTCTCGTACAATTACTACGGCGGCGAGCCTATTACGGGTTTGGAACAGGGGCGCCCCCTGTTCATGCGTACGCCGGACAGCAGCTTCACGCTGGCAAACTTCATGCGCGCGCTTTTGTTTTCCGCAGTGGGTACACTGAAACTCGGCATGGATATTCTCACCGGCGCGGAAGGCGTCCGCCTTGACCGGCTTGTAGGACATGGCGGCTTGTTCAAAACAAAAGGCGTGGGGCAGCGGCTCATGGCGGCGGCGCTGAACGTCCCGGTCGCGGTGATGGATTCGGCTGCCGAAGGCGGCGCATGGGGCGCCGCTCTTCTTGCCGCGTATATGCGGCTCAAGCGGGAAGGCGAGACGCTGGAAACATTTCTTGCGGACAAAGTGTTCGCCGGAGACGCGGGCGTCTGTGTGGAGCCGGACTCTCAAGACGTGAAGGGTTTTGAGATAGCGATGGAACGTTACAGAAAAGGACTTGCCATCGAAAAAGCCGCCACAGATTTTTTTTGAAGCGCGTCTTTAACAGGGCGAATACTGGGAGACACGCTTTTTTGGAAGCGCGTCCTTAAAAGACGCGAATACTGGGAGACACGCTTTTTTGGAAGCGCGTCTTTAAAAGACGTGAATACTGGGAGGTACGCTTTTTTAGAAGCGTATCTAAAAATTCTAGAAGAGACGCTAAAGGACGTGTCTAGGAGTTTGTTGCGCTTCGCGCCCCAAATCGGAGGAAAACGCATATTTTTGCGCGTTTTCTTCCGATCAAACTCCGTCGAACCTTCGGTTCGCAAACCGAAGGCGCGGCAGCCCATACATCGTGGTTTTCTTGGCTTTTTCAACGAAAAAACCATGAAAACCTACAAGCGCAACAGGCTGCTAGGGCTTTTCCCAAAACGCGAACTGCGCTCGGGTTAGTTTTGAGAAAAGCTTTCGAAAAAGCGGTCTAAAGCCCGCTTTTTCACTCTAAATCTAAGGCGGCTTTCCCAAAACTGTCGCTCCGCCCGTTTTGGGAAAGGCTCTAAAGAGCGGTTTTTTAGAGCGGACTAAAGGCGCTGAATCATGGCGCGGCGCGTGGCTCCGCGTTTTGAGAGATTTTTGCAATGAATCTCCGCCGGATGGCGGCGCCGCCGGCGCAGGCTAAAACATCAGGAGGTGTTAGTATGATTGATCTAAAAAAATACGAGTTCTGGTTTATCGTGGGAAGCCAGGATCTCTACGGAGAAGAGACGTTGCGGCAGGTCGAAGCGAACGCCCGAATCATGGCCGATGAACTCGCCAAAGATCCGGCGCTGCCCGGGACGCTGGCGCTAAAACCCATTGCGGCGACCCCGTCTGTCATTCGGAAATTGTTCGCTGAGGCGAACGCGGCGGCGAATTGCGCGGGCGTCATTACATGGATGCACACGTTTTCGCCATCGAAAATGTGGATACAGGGGCTTGCGGCAAACCGGAAACCCTTGCTCCACCTGCACACTCAGTTTAACCGCGACATTCCCTGGGATTCGATAGACATGGACTTCATGAATCTCAACCAATCCGCGCACGGGGATCGGGAACATGGCTATATCTTTACGCGGATGCGCGCGCCACGGAAAGTCGTCGCCGGTTTCTGGCGGGACGGTGAAGTCCGGCGGCGTATCGGCGTGTGGATGCGAGCCGCGGCGTCGCGGAGCGACGGCATTGAGTCGCCGGTTATGCGTTTCGGCGACAACATGCGCGAGGTCGCCGTTACGGAAGGCGACAAGGTGGAAGCCCAGATAACATTCGGCTGGCAGGTGAATACGTGGGGCATAGGCGATCTCGCGGCCCGTTACAGGGAGGCGAGCGACGCGGACGCGGAAGAGCTTGTTCGGGAATACGAAGGCGCGTACGAATTCGCGCCGGAACTCACATCGCCCGGCAAGGAGCGGAACGCCGTGCTGGAACAGGCGAAAATAGAGATCGCCCTCAAAGCGATGCTCGCGTCCGAAGGAGCCGCGGCGTTTACCACGACGTTTCAGGATTTGCACGGGCTTCCCCAACTTCCCGGTCTTGCCGCTCAGCGCCTGATGGCGCAGGGCTACGGCTTCGGCGCGGAAGGCGACTGGAAGCAGTCCATGTTGCTCCGCTCCGCCAAGGTGATGGCTGAGGGGCTGCCCGGAGGCGTCTCCTTTATTGAGGATTATACGTATCACTTTGAGCCGGGCAAAGAAGCGGCGCTGGGAGCGCACATGCTTGAAGTCTGCCCTTCCATCGCGGACAAAAAGCCCCGTGTTGAGGTGCATCCGCTCGGTATAGGCGGCAAAGCCCCTCCGGCCCGTCTGGTTTTTGACGCGGCGCCCGGTGACGCGGCGCTGGCTACGCTGATCGATGTGGGAAGCCGTTTCCGTATGATCGTGAACGAAATTAGAACTATTCCCATTGAAAACGCCATGCCCCGGCTTCCGGTGGCGCGGGCGTTGTGGCGTCCCTATCCCTCGTTGCAAGAAGCTGCGGAATCGTGGATACTCGCCGGAGGGACCCATCATTCGGTGTATGCGTCCGCGCTGACTACGGAGCATTTCCGCGACTGGGCTGAAATGATGGGCATTGAATGTGTGGTTATTGACAAGAACACAACGCCGTCCCGCCTGCAAGATGAATTGCGCTGGAGTGAAGCCTACTGGACACGCTATGGACGCTTATAAAGCATTGCGGGAAGAGGCGTGGGAAGCGAACATGGAAATTCCCCGGCGCAATCTGGCGATATACACGTGGGGCAATGTCTCGGCGTTTGACCGGGAGCGGGGGGTTTTCGCCATAAAGCCTTCCGGCGTCGCTTATGACGAATTGACGCCCGAATCAATGGTTGTCGTCGACATGGACGGAGCGGTGGCGCGCGGCTCATTGCGCCCTTCATCGGATACGGAAACGCACCGTGTGCTGTACCGTGATTTTCCGTGCGCGGGCGGCGTCACCCACACCCATTCGCCATATGCGGTCGCGTGGGCGCAGGCGCGGCGGCCTGTTCCCGTATTCGGCACAACCCACGCGGATCAGAGCGCCGAGGTTATTCCCTGTACGGCGGTGATGGATGCTGACGCGGCGCGGAACAATTACGAATTGGAAACCGGCCTCCTTATCGTCAGAACATTCCGTGAGCGGAACAAAGATCCCGCTTTGATGCCGATGATTCTGGCGGCGGGTCATGGACCGTTTGCGTGGGGGAAGAACGCCGCAGACTCGGTGTACCACGCGGCGGCGCTGGAGGAAATCTGCAAGATGGCGTTGCTCACCCTGAATGTGAATCCGCGCGCGGAGCCGCTTCCAGAGCATCTCATTAAGAAGCACTGGGAGCGCAAACACGGCGTGAACGCATATTACGGGCAAAAGAAGGGGTGATGGCGGGGCGTCGCGGCGGGAAACTGACGCCTGAGGCATAACCAGCTGAATCAGGCTGGAAAGAAGCGGGCGTTTCTTTACCGGGACTGTTTCAAAAAGCGCCGTCTATAGGGCATGTTTTGGAACAGCCTCGCTTTATGCGAAGCCGCGCCTTACACAACTGTTTCATTCGCAAAGTCTGGTTTAATACTCCGCCGAATCTTCGATTCGCG
>JAIRLZ010000006.1 GCA_031259035.1 Treponema sp.
CCGGCAAAACGTCAGGCAAAATAGCTAACGCTTCTTCTTTATAGGGTAAGCAGACGGTCAAACTACTCACCGGTCGATTCGCCTGTTACGAGCGTTCCTGAAAAAGATATGTGGGACACGGGTTTACGCGGATTTGCCATGCGTTCAACCATCAGGTTAAGGGCGGCGCGGCTTATGTCGTCTATAGGCTGGTCTATGCTGGTGATTGAACGGGAAAACAGCATCACCTTGCTTAAATTGTCAAAGCCCGCGATCATAATGTCGCCGGGAATTTTCAGTCCAAGTTTTTCCAGAGACTGCATTATGCTCATGGCTGTCATATCGTTTGAACAGAGAATCGCCTCAGGTTTTTTTTCATTTATGAACCGTGACAAGCGTGAAATATCGTCACGTTCAATTTCTACGAATATATCTTCGTCCGGCATCATTCCGCCGCCGGTCATGGCGGCGCGGCACCCTATAAACCGTAATTTAACGGAATGATGCGAATTGGACGGAGCAAGAAAAAACAGACGCCTGGCCTTCCGCTCGATCAGGTGTTCCGTAATCACATAGCCGGCCTGTATATGGTTCAGCGATACAAGGTCAAAGTTATTCGGATGGGGATAGCGTTCTATATTTGAATCGAGCAGCACCACCGGAATGCCGGCATCGGAGAAAGAATAGATTATTTCTCTGTTAATCTGATCGCTTTTTGGGTGGTAGCCAAACGGCGCAAAAAAGACGCCTTTAATCTTTTGCGCGATGTATCTGTCGCAGATCCGCATAATATCCGGCTTTAACATTTCTGATTTTGGCGATAAATAACCGCCGTATACAAGGGAATAGCCGTTTTCGGAGGCATGGCGGGCAAGGTTGTTGCACAGCAGATCAAAAAAGTATTCCGGCCCCATATTCGGAAATATTATACCCAAAAAAGTTTCCGCGTTGTCTTTTTGCGAAAACCGCGCGGGCCTTGTAATGTACGACCCCGATCCTTTTGCGCCGGTGATGTAACCCGCCTTGCGCAGTTCCGCCAGGGCCTTCCGCACCGTTGGGCGTGAACAGGCGTAAGCTTCAGCCAGTTTGCCTTCAGCCGGCAGAGTCAGCACACCGCTCAAGTCGCCGGATGTGATACGCCGTAAAAGATCGTCGCAAATGACACGTGATTTTATGTCGGCCATGCTTTAGCTTATCAGATTTTTACTTCTTTGTAAACATATTTTTATGGTTTAGAAAAACATGGTAAAAGAAGTAACTTATATTGCGTTGAATTTTTAACAAAATGTAAAAAATTTTCTTGACAGCGCCCAAAATATCTGTTAGACTACAATAATTGAACCTTAAGGAAATGGTATGGACGATGGTTTGCTGGTCGGGGCGGAAGGAATCTCAAAAAGTTTTTCCGGGGTAGCCGCCCTAAAAAATGTACATTTTGATCTACGACATGGCGAGATTCACGCGCTTTTAGGCGAAAACGGCGCCGGCAAGTCCACCCTGATGAAGATAATTTCCGGGGTGTACGTCCGCGACGCGGGGGAACTGTACATTGACGGCAAGCCCGTGGGCGATCTGACGCCGCTTTCCGCCCAGCGGCTCGGCATAGGCATCATACACCAGGAATTGAACCTGTGCCCCCACCTTAGCGTGGCGGAAAACATTTACCTGAATCGCGAAATATCCACCCTTGGCATAACGGACAGAAAAAAGCAGAACCGCGAGGCCAAAAAGTATCTTGACGCGCTTGAGCTTGACGTTGATCCCGATACGCCGGTGAAGGAACTCCCGGTATCGAAACAGCAGATGGTCGAAATCTGCAAAACCCTTTCGATGAACGCGAGGATCATCATAATGGACGAACCAACATCCGCGCTGACAGACAAAGAGATTGATGAGTTGTTCAATGTGGTAAAAATGCTAAAAGCGGAAGGTTGCGGAATCATTTACATCTCACACAGGCTTGAGGAATTGTCCAGAATTGTTGACCGCGTAACGATCCTGCGGGATGGGCAGTATATAAGAACCCTTAACTTCGCGGATACCAGCCTTGAAGAAATCATTTCTTACATGGTCGGACGCAACCTGAATGAAAAATTCCCGAAAATCACTGTACCGCGCGGCGGAAAAGTGCTGGAAGTAAAAAACATTTCCTCGAAGCACGGCGTGGGTGTAAAGGATGTTTCGTTTGAATTGTATCAGGGTGAAATAGTCGCGTTTGCCGGACTAATGGGAGCGGGAAGGACGGAAACAGCGCGGGCAATCTCCGGCGCGGACAGGATGAGCGCGGGAGAAATATTCCTGAACGGCAAAAAGATCACGATAAAAAACATAAGGGACGCGATAAAAGAAGGCGTCTACTACATTCCCGAAGACCGCAAGAAGGACGGTCTCTGCGTAAAAATGACTCTGTCGGAAAATATCACGCTTCCAAGTTTGGAGCTTATTTCAAATTTTGGCGTGATAAGCAGCGGCAAGGAAACGGAAAAAGCCGTTAAAATGAAAGACGCGTTGAAAGTCAAAACGCCCAGCATCGGGCAGTGCGTAGCAAACCTTTCAGGTGGGAATCAGCAAAAGGTCGTTGTCGGCAAGTGGCTGATGCGGGACGCTAAACTTGTAATTTTTGACGAGCCTACGCGGGGAATCGATGTCGCGTCCAAAATCGAAATCTACAACATTATAAATGATCTGAAAAAACAGGGAATCGGCGTGATGTTTGTTTCATCCGAACTGCCTGAAGTTTTGGGCATGTCGGATCGTATTTTGGTGATGTGCAACGGACGCATCACGGCGAATCTTGAAACAAAAAATACAAACCAGGAAGAAATTTTAAAATATGCGACACAGTACGCATAAAGGAATGTCATAATGCGGACGACAAAACTTGCGCTGCCAAAATTAAATGTTTCGCGTGGATTGAAGCAGCAGCTTTCAACACTGAGCGGCTTTGCGATTCTGTTTATCGTATTTTCAATTTTGGCGCGGCCCTACTTTTTTACCGTAGGCAACCTGCTTACTGTTGCCACGCAGACGGCGGTAATCGCGGTAATAGCGATTGGACAGACTTATGTTATGATAACGGCGGGAATTGACCTTTCAATAGGATCAAACATCGCCCTTTCCGGGATGATTGCGGCCCTGGCGATGATGTCCGGCATACCGGTATTTCTTGCCGGGCTCTTGGGCATACTGAGCGGCGCGGCGGTCGGCGCGATAAACGGTATATTCACAACGTACGGAAAGATTCCGCCGTTTATCGCGACGCTGGGTACGATGACGGCGGTGCGCGGCGTATCCCTGACGCTGACCCAGGGGATTCCGATAGGCGGACTCCCTAAATCGTTTACCGTGATGGGCGCGGGTTCGGTGGGGCCAATCCCAATCCCGGTGCTCCTGATGCTTGTAACGGTGGTACTGTTCGGTTTTATCCTCGCCAAAACAACGTTTGGGCGGCATGTCTACGCCCTTGGAAGCAACTTTGACGCGGCGCGGCTTTCCGGCGTGAACACGAACCGCACCCTGATACTGGTTTACGTGTTTTCGGGAATGCTGGCGGCCTTTGCCGGGCTCATCATGGCCGCCCGCATCGTATCCGCCCAGCCCGCGGCGGGTGACGGCTACGAACTGGACGCCGTGGCATCTTCTGTTATAGGCGGCACGAGCACACTGGGGGGCGAAGGCTCAATAGCGGGAACCTTTATAGGCGCGTTCATCATCGGTATCTTGCGTAACGGCTTGAACCTTATCGGCGTTTCGCCGTTTATCCAGAAAATCGTGATCGGCATCGTGATAGCCGGCTCGGTATTCCTGGACAAGATAAAACGCAAGGACTAGGGTAGGGCGGCGCGAATTAACAAGGTGGTACACCGAAAGGTTTACTGATAAAACATTTCTGCAAGGAGAGATTGTATGAAAAGACGGATTTTAGTACTGCTGGCGGCGGCTCTGCCGCTGGTCTTTTCGGTCCCGTTGTGGGCGAAAGGAGCGGGTGAAAGCGGAAGCGGCAAGATCAAGGCTACGCTGATCACGATGGACTCGATCGACGAGCACTGGCTCAAGGTGAAGGCCGGAGCGCAGGCAAAGGCCGATGAGCTTGGCAATGTCGACCTGACATTCAACGCTCCTCCGGGCAAGGTTGACGCCGCCATCCAGCTTCAGATGGTGGAGGACGCTATTACCAAAAAATCGGACATCATCCTGCTCGCACCGCTCAACAAGGACGCGCTTTCACCTGGTGTGGAAAGGGCGAAAAAAGCGGGCATCAAAGTTATCATCATTGACTCCGCGGTTTCAACTTCGGATTACGATGCTTTCTTCTCGACCGATAACGGGGCGGCAGCCCGTACAGCGGCGGACACGCTGGCCGGCATAATCGGCGGAACTGGTAAAGTCGCGATTGTAAACGCGCAGGCCGGGGCGGGAACAACGATGACCCGTGAAAATGACTTCAAGGATCAAATAGCCAAAAAGTACCCAGGCATTACTGTTGTCGGTACCCAGTATTCAGACGGCGACAAGACAAAGGCACTGAATATTGCTCTGGACTTTATCACCGCGAATCCCGACCTTGTCGGCTTCTACGCCTGCAATGAAGGTTCAACCGTGGGAGTCGGAAATGCCGTTGAACAAAAAGGCCTGGCCAACGAAGTTAAGGTTGTCGGTTTTGACTGGTCGGCCGACACCAAGTCGCTGGTTGAGCGGGATATTTTGCAGGCCTCCATGGTGCAGAACCCTTACGAGATGGGATACCAGGGACTTCAGGCCGGCGTTGATGTCTATAACGGCAAAAGCATTTCGCCGAAAGATATTGATACCGGCGTAACGGTTGCGACAAAAGCAAACGCCGCCTCGATCAAGTAGACCGTCGGCCACGCCCCCACAGGGGGCGCGGCCGACGGGGTTTTAGGCATTGCCGTGTCTACGGCAGGGTCGGCAGGCGACTAAGCGGCGTACTACGGACCCATATGACGGCTCTTTTAGTTTACCCTTCTTCCTCTGGCCCCTCTAATGTCATCTGCGGTTTTCATTTTTATCAACAAATACGGCGCCTCATCTTTCGCTCCGGCCACATTCGTACCCTGAAACGCGCGCCTGATTCCGGCAACGAAATTTATCCACCAGTATTTTAGCCTTGTTATCAGTCTTTCACCCTTAAAGTTCCAGCGCCGCCGCCCCGAGCGCCAAGATGGACGCCATAAAGCTGGCAAGCGATCTGGACTATGACGCCCTTCCCGGCCTTTCCGCCGAATCCAGGGAAAAACTCCGCCGCGTCAGGCCCCTTACCGTGGGCCAGGCCGCGCGCATTCCCGGCGTACGCCAGGGCGACGTCGCCCTCCTCATGGCGCTGGCGAAAAAGAAGGATGCCCCCTAACGCCGCGGCTCATCCCGGAGGCCAGCCCAGGGCGCGGCCTCCAAGTACATGGACGTGCAGATGATCCACAGTCTGGCCGCCGTCGGACTTGCAGTTGATCACAAACCGTCCGCCCTTTTCGCCGCATCCCAGCGTTACCGCCAGCTCTTGAGCCGTATTGAGCAGTTTTCCGGCCAAGGCCGCGTCTTCCGCCGGTATTTCCATGATGTTCCTGATGTGCTTCCGGGGAAT
>JAIRLZ010000010.1 GCA_031259035.1 Treponema sp.
GGGGCGGTTCCGACCCATAGGGTCAGACCCCGTGGCGGGCGAAACGCGGGAACCCCCTGGTTTCCGCTTGTGTTCCCCTTTCCCATCGCCCCCGCGCCGGGGTAACCCCGGCAATCCGCTCCGCATCCGCCTATCAAGCGCCTATTCCGTTCCGGGGCGGAACACGCCAAGGGAAAAATCCGCCCTGAAACAGGCGGCGAATCCGCATTGTGGGTCAAGTTTAGCCCTAGGACGGGGTAGTTCATTCGCAGTGGGGTCTAACACCCCGCCTTAGGGCGGTTGGAATGAGCGCCGCCAACAAAAAATGGCGGTAGACGGGTTCGCTCCGCAAACCATCACCGTTACATAATTTCCGGTGGTATTGCAACATTATTATTATATGATAGCATGTTCTCGAATGGAGGGCGTTGTATGAAGTGCAAAAGGTGCGGCGGGGAACATGTCGTAAAATACGGAAAGCGCAAGGGCAAACAATGCTATTTGTGCGGACAATGCAAGCATCAATTCGTCAGCGCGGGCGGACGTCATACGTTGCAGGAAGAACAAAGCGCTGTTTTGCTTTATTGCCTGGGCATGTCTTTTACGGCGATAGCGAACATGCTGTTTGTTCATCCATCAACCATTTTGCGCTGGGTTCGCAAATATGCGAAAGACAACCGCAAAAAGCCCGTTCCACAAGGGAAGATCGTTATTGATCTTGATGAAATGTGGCATTTTTTGCGCTCAAAAAACAAAAGTATGGATTTGGAAGGCTTTCCGCCGCGCGGCGGGAAAACTGATGGATTGGGAGTTGAGCCATAGGAGCGCTGAAACTTTGGAAAAATCAGGTTTCCGGCTTGCCAAATTCATTGAGGTGACTGCCGCCTTGTTTTCAAATTCCATTCTCCTGTAGGGAAACATCGGCTTTTTAATCTCAGGCTTGTGAGCCTGTTCCAAAACTGACGCCATAAGGCGCGTTTTGAAACAGCCTATTGTAACATAATTTTTGCAATACCGCCCAATTCCCTTACAGTCGAACCAAAGGTTCGCAAACCGAAGGTTCGCCGAACCTCGTAAACAATGCAACGCTTGCAAGATGCCCCGCCCTTCAGGGCGGGGGCAATGGACTTGTGAAAGAACCCGGTTGGTTCTTTCACAAGTCTTCCAAAAAACGCTGATTTTTGACAAAATCAGCGTTTTTTGTTGGTTTTTAAAACGGTTGTTGTTTAGAAACTGAAGTTTCTAAACAACTCTATTTTTGCACGGTTCCTTACACAGTATACAGAGGTCTTGCCGTATAAGACGTATGCAGCAATTCATGCGCCTTGTGTCCGTTGGGTTCGCCAAGGAACTCCTCGTACACGAGCTTGATGAACGGGTTGTGATGCGAACACCGGCGCGCCGAATGTTTGTCATCAGCGTAAATGCCCGCGGCGCGTTTTTCGCGGACTTCATCGGTGGAGCCATAGGGCTGGCCGCCGCCTGCAATGCAACCGCCCCGACATGCCATCACTTCGACAAACTGATAGGGCGGCTCCTTGCCTTCCTTGCGCGCTTGCCGTATCTTGTCAAGCACCACGGCGATATTGCTCATTTGATGAGCCACCGCTATCTTGATTTTCGTGCCGTTGCCGAAGTCGACTTCCGCTTCTTTTACGCCTTCAAGTCCGCGAACCGGGGTAAAATTGACGTTGGGCAGTTCTTTCTTGGTGATAAGGTTGTACGCGGTGCGTACGGCCGCTTCCATGACGCCGCCGGTAACGCCAAAAATAGTTCCCGCGCCCGTATAGGGTCCAAGCGGATTATCGGCTTCTTCTTCCGGCATATTCAAAATGTCAATGCCGGCTTGCTTTATCATGCGGGCAAGCTCGCGGGTGGTGATGGAAATGTCCACGTCCTGCCCGTGTCCCGCGCTTTTCATGTCATCATTGCGTTTTGTTTCCCATTTCTTTGCGGTGCATGGCATGACGGAAACGGAATACACCGCGTCCGGATCAACGCCCGCTTTCTGCGCCCAGTACGCCTTTATCATTGCGCCCATCATCTGCTGGGGAGATTTGGCGGTGGAAAAATTCGGTATCATGTCCGGGTAGTATTTTTCCATGTAGTCAACCCACGCGGGGCAACAGCTTGTGATAAGCGGAATGTCGCCGCCTTTGGTGAGGCGTTTTATCAGTTCAGAGCCTTCTTCCATAATAGTGAGGTCAGCGGAGAAGTTCGTGTCAAACACGGTCTTGAAGCCGAGCATACGAAGCGCGGCGTAAATCTTGTTGGTGATGACTACGCCGGGTTCAAGCCCGAATGCTTCGGCTAAAGCCACGCGCACCGCCGGAGCGATCTGTACAACCGAATGCAGTTCCGGATTGTGAATGGCGTTCCACACCTTTGCGGTGTCGTCCCGCTCATAGAGCGCACCGACCGGACAGTGAGCCGCGCATTGCCCGCACTTGATGCAGGGGCTTTCACCCAGCGATGCGTCCCCAGCCGGAGCGATCTTGCTTTTGATGCCGCGTCCCAGGAATTCAATGGCCCACACGTTTTGCACCTCTTGGCACACCTTCACGCACCGTCCGCACCGGATGCATTTTTCCGGGTCAAGCACGATTGCGGGGTTCGAATCGTCAACGGGCAGGGTGTTAAACACCTTGCGGTATGATGCCTTGCGCAGTCCAGAGTCCGCCGCCAGATTCTGCAATTCACAGTTTCCGTTGCGCCGGCACTGGAGGCAGTCATTCGGATGATTGGACAGGATGAGTTCAAGAATAGTCCGCCGCACGGAAATGAGTTCCGCGTCATGGGTTATAATGTCCATCTTTTCCGCGCACGGAGTGGTGCAGGCGCGCGCCATACGGGACGAACCGGGTCCGGCGGTGCGCACGATGCAAAGGCCACAACTTGCCCATGCGGGCAGATCGGGATTATAACAAAGCGTCGGTATTTTGATATTGACTTTCCTGGCAGCCTGCAAAATGGTTGTCCCTTCTTCAACCTGAACGCTGATTCCGTTTATTTTTATGTTTATCATGGTATACACTCCTTACTTCCGCACAATCGCGTTGAACCTACAGTTTTTTATACATTCGCCGCACTTGAGACACTTCGCCTGATCGATGACGTGAGGCTGCCTGAGCGATCCGCTGATGCAATTCGCCGGACACTTTCTGGCGCACAGCGTACATCCCTTGCACTTATCCGCAAGAATCTCGTAACGGAGCAAGGCCTTGCACTTGCCGGCTCGGCATATATGCGCATGAATATGCTCACTGTACTCGTCGCGGAAATTTTTGATGGTGGAAAGAGTCGGGTTTGCCGCGGATCCGCCGAGCATACAGAGGCTCGCCTTGGTCATGGCTTTGCCGATGGTTTCCAGCTTGCCGATGTCCTCTTCCTCCCCCTTGCCGCTCGTAATCTTGTCAAGCAGGTTGAGAATCTGGGTGGTGCCAATGCGGCAGGGCGAACACTTGCCGCAGGATTCGTCAACGCAAAACTCCATGTAGAAGCGGGCTACGTCAACCACGCAATCATCTTCGTCCATGACGATCATGCCGCCGGAACCCATCATGGAGCCGTTTGCGGTGAGCGTGTCGAAATCAATCGGCAGATCAAGCGATTTTTCCGTGAGGATGCCCCCTGAAGGTCCGCCGGTCTGTACGCCTTTAAATTTTTTGCCGCCTTTTATGCCGCCGCCGATTTCGAAAATGATTTCGCGCAAAGTCGTTCCCATAGGCACTTCGACAAGACCGGAGTTCTTCACCTTGCCGGTGAGCGCGAAGACCTTGGTGCCTTTGGACTTCTCGGTGCCAATGCTCGCAAACCACGCTCCGCCCTTGATGAGGATGACCGGAACGTTAGCCCATGTTTCCACATTGTTGATGACCGTAGGCTTGTGCCACAGCCCGTCGTACGCCGGAAACGGCGGCTTCGGGATAGGCATACCGCGCTGTCCTTCCAGCGACTTGATGAGCGCCGTCTCCTCGCCGCAGACAAACGCGCCCGCGCCGAGCCTGATCTCAATGTCAAAGTCAAACTCGGAGCCGAGTATGTTCTTGCCCAGCAGCCCGTAGTCCTTTGCCTGCTGAATGGCGATTTCAAGGCGGTGAACCGCGAGCGGATATTCGGCGCGGATATAAATGTACCCTTGGTTTGCGCCGACGGTATGACCGCAGATGGTCATGGCTTCAAGCACGGAATGAGGATCGCCTTCAATGGTAGACCGATCCATGTACGCGCCCGGATCGCCTTCGTCCGCGTTGCACACCACGAATTTTTGATCGCTCTGAACGCCCTTGGTGGAATTCCATTTGATCCATGTGGGAAAGCCCGCGCCGCCGCGTCCGCGCAAACCCGCGACTTTGAGTTCTTCGATGACCTGCTCCGGCGTCAAGTTGAACAGGGCTTTCTCAAGCGCGGCGTAACCGTCGCGGGCTATGTACTCGTCAATGCTTTCAGGATTAATAACGCCGCAGTTGCGCAGCACCACCCGGATCTGCTTCTGGTAGAACCCAATGTCTTCAACCGCATCGTGTCTTTTCTGACCGGCTTCTTTGTAGAGAAGGCGGGGAACTTCACGCCCTTTAACGATCTGCTCCGCGATTATCTCGTGGGCGTCTTCGGGCTTCACAAGCACGTAAAAGGACTCTTCAGGCAGCACTTTTACGATGGGACCCTGCTCGCAGAATCCAAAACAACCGGTTTTTACAATCTGCACCTGAGATTTGACCCCAAGTTTTTCCGCTTCGGCAATGAGATTGCGGTAAATTTCATCGCCTTTTCCGGATTCGCAACCCGTCCCGCCGCAACAAAGGATATAGTGGTTATACGCCATCCTACGCTCCTATAATGTCCGCCGCGGGGCGGTCCAATATGTGGTTATTCAGCAACTCCCTGCCGATAATATGCGTTTTGACGATTTCTTTTGCGACCGCGCCGTCGACATTGCCGTAAATGACCGCCGGCATATCCGGTGCGATGACTTCAACGGTTGGCTCGGAATGGCACAATCCCATACATCCGGTCTGTCGCACCAACACTTGATCGACCAACTTGTTCTCGTCAAGAGCCGCAAGGAACGCATCCAGGGTGATCTTCGCGCCTGCGGCTATTCCGCAGGTTCCCATGCCTACAATGACCTGAATCGCTTTGCCTTCAACATCGCGGCGTTTAAGGTCTAATTTTTTGGAATCCCGCAACGCGCGGAGTTCTTCCAAACTCATCTTAGCCATATTGTCTCCTTTCAATAGGTGTAAAATAATCGGGCCGGAAACGCGCGCATCTACACGCGAAGCGCTTTTAGCCGTCTTCCAATGAATTTAAATAATTTCCCAACAAAATAAGACTTGACGTATCTTCCAAATCTCCAAGCGCGTCTATCATATCCGTTTTACGAACCGTGTAATCAAGGTCGGGAAGCCCTTCCGCGCCTTTGCGAATGCGATGAAGCGTTATTTCTTTTGGACCCTGAAACATCAATACAGTACGAAACATGCCGGAAATATCCTTAAACGGAGGCGTATCGACATTGCGGAGATCGAACCACGCGGTTGTTGTCGTGCCTTCGCCCTTTTTTGACTGAATATCCCAGCCGCCGCCGGATTGTTCCGCGGTCTGAATAAGAAACGGAACGCCCAGCCCGACTTTACGCTGAGGATGTTTTATCCCATCCGTAACAAAAGGATCTACAATCTGTTTCAGCGTCTTTTCATCCATACCCTTGCCGTTGTCTTTCACCCAAAACCGCAGTTCCGCTTTTTCACTCGTCCATGTTTCGACAATGGAAAGTTCCACCGTATCCGCTCCGGATTCGGCGCCATTTTGAGTAATATCAATTATAAGGTCTTCTAATGTAAAATGCACTTTTCCACCTTTCCTATATCATTTATATTGGACTTGTTTGACAACATGGTTGGTTGTCAAGCAAGCGGCGCGGTTTTTTTAAAGCGTTTGGCGTACAAGCCCGCGCTTGCGTTTGCCGCGTATGGTTTACGCGCTCCGGTATTTGTCAAAAATAGCCGGGAGCTGATCTTTTGTCAGTTTTCCGTACGTATCGGCGCCCACGGTTAGAACCGGCGCCAACCCGCAACAGCCCACACAGCGAACCTCGTCAATTGAGAAAAGACCATCCGGCGTAACCTCGTCCGGTTTAATACTCAAAATCTTTCGGGCTTCTTCAATTAAGTCGCCGCCGCCCTTGAGGTAACAAGCGGTGCCAAGACATACGGACACCTTGTATTTACCCGGCTTCGTCGTCTTGAAAAAATGATAGAAGGTGATGACGCCGTATATTCGCGCCAGCGGAATGTTGGTCATGCGCGAAAGTTTTTCCGCCGCCGCCGTGGAGATATACCCGAAGGTTTCCTGCGTTTTATGCAGGATCATAATAAGACTGCCGGGTTTTATCTTCCATTCGTCAATGAAGGAGATAAGTTCCTGCGGAAATTCTATAGTTTCATGGGAACCGTCGTTTGTTGACATGGATGCCTCCAATTAAAGTATTCTAAGGATGGTTTATTTTATACATAAAACACGTTTTAAGCAAGCGTGGTTAAGCGCAAGAAATGTATTTCTTAAAGCGGCCCTTCAGGGCGAAGCGCCGCAGTCATAGCGCGATGGGAAACCGCGCGGGGAAGCCGGCTAATCATGGCCGCCCCGCCGCGTCCGGTTTTTCAGAAACTGTAGGTCAAGCCGGCCTTGACAAAACTATTTTTGTAGTACTGCCCAAATTGTCCTTTCTCATCGCCGCCGAAAATTCCGCCTGAAACCTCCACTTGAACCGCGTCTCGTGTCCAGATAATGGCGGGCATAATAAAGAAATCTTTCGCTTCCACCTCCCACAACGCGGCAAGGCGCACCTCAAGCTCATCCCGCAGGAATTTCTTTGAGAGTATCGCCGTAAGCCGTGTGGACGTTATGTCAGCGCCGGCTTCTATGTCCAGCAGGGCGTTGTCATGTATGTTATCGTGAAACAGCAGCGCTGTTTCGTTTGCCTGAAGGTTCAGATTAATTCCCCATACAAGGTCGCGGTCGAAGCCGAGCGACCATGCGAGATTCGGGTTGTACACCTCGCCGTCATCGCCGTTAAGATCGCTTGTTATGTTGGCGGCGAATTCCACCCGGACATTAAAACCAAACAACACTTGGGCGTAATCAACGCCAATGTGGTGGTAGGGGTTATACAAAAACTCAACCTTTTCAAGCGCGGGAGGTTGAGCTAGGGCGAAAGACATTTTGACGGCGGGAGTCGGCAGCCTCCCGTAATAGTACTGCGCGCCTATATCTGAGGAGCCGATGGTGGCGGTGAAACGCAGCCCCGCCTGCGCGTAATTCAGCTTTGCGGTGTCAGGCGTTACTATTTCCGGCGGCGATGGCGTCTGCAACGCCTTCATCTGCGCCGGAATCCAGCGTCCCTCGGACGCAAAACGATGCGGTTCAAAGGTGGGGACAAAAACACCTTCCAATTTGGAGAACTGCCCGAACCGCGCCGTCGCATGAACAAGCGGACGGGCGATTTTCATATTCAGCGTATCGCTTGCATCGGTTATTTCGCTGTAATCAAGCGGATTTATCACGTCAAGGGGTCCAAAGCTGTCCGCCTTGCCCCAGGTGAGCTTGCGCAGTCCGCCCTCAATTTCAAAGACGCCGAGATAGACGCGAAGGTACGCCTCGTCAAACGTTATCAGCGAAGCGTCCGCCGCAGGCGAGGCTACATTCAGATTGATCACCGCTTCGCCAAAGGAATTGCCGGCTGAGAAATTCAGCTTGCCGGAAAAAATATCGCCGAGTCCGGTCTCCTCCAGCCCCTGTGAAAAATCATCGGCATACCCCAACAACGACGCCGAAACTTCACCGCCTATGGCGGCGCCGAAATTTCCGCCGCCGCCGCCGGTAGTCCCGCCGCTCGCCGCGTCCGCCGCGTCATCATCACCGAAGCCGAAGCCGAAATCCTGGGCGGCCAGAGGCATGGCAAAAGCCGCCAGCAACAGCGAAAAGAAAAATGTACGGTTCATCGCGCCCTCCCCGTTTCAAGATACGCCGTTGTAAAGACGGCTTCCGGTATCGGATCGTCATACTTGACGATTTCCATGTAAATAGTGGTGGAAGTCCCGGCCGCTATGGTTGACACTTTTGTCTGCATGGCGGTGAGCCGCCCCTGGACGTCCTTATACTCGGAGTTTTCCATCGCTTTGAGCAACGCGCCGCGGCGGTCGTACAATTCGCTCTTATATAAAAGGAGTTTGCTTTTATCTATCCATGAGATTGTTTTGGAATATTGATACGAATTGTCTTTGGAAACAGACTGAATGACATAACACGCCGCGCCGTTTACCGTTTCCTCGCGCAAAAGCGTGTGGGTGTCCAGACTTGTGTCGCGGCTCAAGGAAGATATGTCGTCATACGAAAAGTCCGTTCCCATAAAGCTGCCGCCGCTTTCAGACGCGGCGATGCGGCGGACTTTCCCCAGACTCGGCAAGTATATCCAACGGTCTGACCCGCCGGAGGCGTTGTCCATAGTCAGGAAACGGGTTCCCGCCACATTCGCGGGCCGCTGGAACACGATGACCGCGCGGGTGTTTCCCTGGGCGTCGTCTTTGGAATACTGGTCAATGAGGCGCTCCGTGGTTGATCCGTTCTTGGCGGTGATCACCATACGGGAACGGGTGGACATAGAGGCGCTTGTGATGCGGTTGCGCGCCGCATCCACAATGGAAGCCGCGTCTTGGGCGTTCACCACAAAGACGCCCGCCAGCAAAAAAGCCATACACATCATAAATTTTTTCATGCTTTACACTCCTAATAACCTTACATCATATATCAACGCGACGCGCTGACGTTTGCTCCGTAGATAAATTTTGGCTTTACCGTTATAAGCAACACGGGAATAACCGTAAGGCTTACAACTGCCGTTATCGCCATGCTCAACGCGACAAGCACACCAAGCTCAGACAGTATTTTGAACTGGGAGAGGGAAAGAGCGGCGAACCCCGCGCCCACAGATACGGCGTTAATCAGTATCGCCTTGCCGCAGCCGGTGAAGGTGCGGCGAAGAAAATCATTGCCGGAACTATGATCGGTCTGATATTCCCGCTTGAAGAACTCAATGAAATGAATCGTGTAATCGATGCCGATGCCCACGGCGAGGCTCGCTATAAGCGCGGTGCCGATATTGAGTTTTATGCCCAAAAAGCCCATCACCGCGAAATTGCCCAGTATCGCGATAGAAAGCGGAACCGCCCCGATAAACCCCGCGCTGATTGAACGGTTGGACAACGCGACAATAAGAAACACCATCAGCACGGAAATGACAAGGGAGGTGATTTGGGAGCCCACAATAAGGTCGGCCACCGCGCCCTCCATCATCGCGCCCCCGCTGATCTTCACCCGCACGGTTTTGGGAAAATTCACGTCAATATAGTTTTTAATCGTATTGATCGTTCTTTTGGTATCGTTGTTTCCGGTTGTGCGAAGCTGGATGGTCATTTTTATCGCGGTTGGCTCAAGCGGGTCGTTTGAATAGTCAAAGCTGTCATCGCCGGAAAGCAACACCAGATAGTTTGAAATAAGCTGTTGCAACTCTTCCGGCGTGTTTTTCCCGTACCGTTCAGGCGAGGAGGGGATTTCGTAGTACGCAAACCCGTTGTAATTGGTGAGCCGCTCCACTTCGCGGATGAGATCGTTGCCGCTCATAGTGAAGGATTTCCCTGAAGCCGCGTCAAGTATGGCGATAATATCCGCGGCGCTGTATTGTTCCATGCGGGCGCTGGAAGCGCCGGCGTCCGCTGCGGCTTCCAAGGGTTCCTCTTCCGGCTCGCCAAACCCGAACCCGCTTTCATCGTCCGCCGCGCCAAACCCGAAATCGCTTTCACCGCCAAATCCGAACCCGCTTTCATCGTCCGGCTCGTCAAACCCGAAATCGTTTTCGCCGCCAAATCCAAAGTCATCTTCGCCGCCAAACCCGAAATCGTCCGCCGCGCCCTGCGCCGCGCCCTCCGCGCCGCTGACCGGACGCCGCAAGCCGTCGGGACTTTCGTCAACATTGAACACCTGATTGACGCGCTTTATTATATCCGTAAATCCCATCACCTTGCCCACTTCGGGGACACGCTCCATAAGATAGACGGAAAGATTGTCAACGGCGCGTAACACCGCCGGATCAAGCAAGATTTCGCTGGAGTCCGCTTCCACAAGAATCGTCAAGTCGCGGGACCCGCCGAAATATTCCCGTATAAACCAGTCTGAACGGCTTATGTCCGTATCGTTCTTAAAAAACTCGATGGTGCTGTTGTCAACAACAAGTTTTGAAAGTCCGTATCCCGAAACGGCGACCGCGATTATGGCGGCGCCCATCACCAAAAACCGCCGCTTGGCGATGGAGATAAAGAGGTTTCCTATCGCGTTGTTTACGGCATCGCGGGCGATGCCAGCGCCGTCACTTTTTTTCGCGCGCCTCTGGGCGTCTTTCAGGACGCGGGGGCCGCGGATGAGCAGCAGCGCGGGAATAAGCGTCACCGCCACAATAAAAGAAGCCGCCACGCCGAAACTGGAAAAAAAGCCGAAATCACGTATCGGAATAATGGGGGTGAAACAAAAAGATACAAAACCGGCGAAGGTGGTGAGCGCCGCGAGAAACACCGGTTTTATGAGCTTTCGCATCAGCGCGTATACCAGAGCGCGGTGTTCGTCACCGCTTAATGGCCGGTTTTGCGTGTCTTCCATATAGTGAGTCACCACATGAATCCCGTAGGCGCTCCCAACGGCGATGAGTATCACCGGCAAAACTGTGGAAAGAATGGTAAGTTTTATCCCGAAAAGCGGCATGGCCCCGATTATCCATATAACCGCGACTATCACGGTAAGGAGCGGGAGCGCTACAAAGGTGAAGCGCCTGAAAGAAAAGAAAAGAACCGCCAAAACCACCAGCGCGGCGAGCGGGATCAGCGCCACGAGATCTGTTCCCATCGATTCGTTTATGGTCGCGCTGATAACCGGCAGTCCCGTTACATACACTTCGGCAAAACCGGCGAACATTTCTTTCGCCGTTTCGCGTATGTCCACAAGCGTTGCGACAACTTCGGGAAGCCCGACGTCTTCGGTTTCCACGTCAAGAATGACAATGATCTGGGTGGCCGAAAGGTTGTCCGAGACAAGCGTGCCGCGATACAAATCCCAGGACGCGATGCGCCGCTTCAACTCGGTGATTTCTTCCTGAGTTCCCGCGAAGTTTTCCGGCGTCAAATCGGTGACGATGATGCTGTCGGCGTCGCCGGTTATGTATTGCGTGGACATAATCGAATTGACGCTTTTCACGAATTCAACGGTCTCTATGGCTTGGCTGTATTCCCGAATGCGTTCAAGAAACGCCGGCTCGAACACCGTGCCGTAGGGGCGCTCCAGCCCCACTAGGATCATCACCGAAGATCCAAAGGTTTCTTCAATGTAATCCGCAATAACGCGAACTTCGTTTTCCTTTGGAATGAATTTCGTGTTGTTGTTGTCCAATTCCGCTCGCGGAAGTTGAGCCGCGAAAAATGCCGTGATCGCCGCGACAACGGCGACTATGACAAGCGGGCGCCCATACAATCGCTCCATGTTCCCTTTACTCCTCATAAAAAGCGCCATTGCCACCGGCGGGCATACCGCTTGTTCCTTGATTTTCTTTACTAGAATACATATAATGAAGATAAAAAGCAACAACACGTTGCGTATGCTATGGCGTGAATTGAACATTATCATGCGTTTTGTCCAGTTCTGGACAATTCTTGGCAAACTATAGGGAGGATTGGTGAAAGAGATGGAAGCCGCGGCGGCCGGCGTTGTAAAAGAGGGCCGCAAGGCGCGGTATACCAAGAAGGCGTTGCGGGACAGCCTTATAGAACTGATGAAGTCAAAATCAATTATACGCATCACGATTAAAGAGATATGCGATCTCGCCGATATAAGCCGGTCGACATTTTACGCGCATTATCACAACCAGTACGATCTTCTTAAACAAATAGAAGAAGGAACCATCGCGTATTTTGAAGATATACTCAAAAAATTTGACAAAAAGCGCAGCGCGCGTGAACTCATCCAAATGGTTGAAGAAATCGTGCGCAACATCGCCGACAACAGCAATTCGATTCAGGCGCTGCTCAGCGAAAACGGCGACATCAATTTTCAGGAGCGGTTTTTCCGCCGGTTCACCAGCAAGACGTATCTGGTGAATTATTTTATTGACCCGTCGTTCGATGATGTTCCGGGAATAGGGAAATATTATTTGGCGTACGTCGTCAATGGCTCCATCGCGCTGGTGCAGCGTTGGCTCAAAAACAATATGGACATCCCTGTTCCCAAGCTGGCGAAAATGCTGGTGCAGTTGTCTCCGGCGGCGCGCAAGGCGGCGAATGGCGGCGCGTAAACAATACGGTATGCGAAATGGGGCGCAATAACTGAAATTTATGACAAAAGATACATATGATAGCATGTATGACGTTTGAATGGGATGAAAATGAACCTCCCCGCCGCAGAGGGCTAAACTTGACCCACAGAATATTCTCATTTGTGGCATACTCCCTGAAAAGCCAGGAAGTCTGGGAGGGGAATATGGCGCGGGGGACAAGTTTTAACATGGAAGAAGAATTTGCGGGGCTGGATTTTCATTCCGTCCGGCTGGAAGAACGGTTTGTCAGGACCATGGAAACCTTGATGCGGCAGCCGGAGGCGTCAATCTGGGAGGCGAGCGAAAACAGGGCGGAAGCCTCGGACTAAAGTCCGCGGCGATCTACCGGATGCCGGGGAATGAACGGTTTGACCGGGAGGAGACCGTCCGGGCGCGCCGGGAAGCGGCGATGCGGCGGATGGCGGAACGATTCTGGCGGCGCGGGACGCCGCGGGGGCGAGCCGCGACACCCGCCTGAAGACGGAGGGGATGGGGCGTGCCAGCGATAAAACCCTGGGGGTCGATATCCATAGCCGCATGGCGGCGACCCGCGACGGGCTGGTTGCGGGGGTCTTGGGCCAATCAAGTTGTAACCGGGAAGAAGCCAAAGACGGATCGGCTGGCCATGAGGGCGAGAAGGCGCGCCCGATAGAGGAGAAAGGGCGTTTTCGGCGGCTGGAAGCGTTGGAGCGGAGTACGGCGGATATGCCCCGCGGGGTCAAGGTGGCAACGGTTTGCGACCGGGAAGGGGATGTGTATGAATTATTTGCCAAAGCCGGGTCGTTGCGTGAGCCGGCGCTTATCAGGATAGTCCAGAGCCGGATGACCATAGGGAGCAAGCGGATGCCGGATGGGATGCGGAAGAAACGATGCCAGGGGAGGGTTGAGGCGAGGCTGCCCCGGGACAGCCGGAGCGGGAGGCGGTATCGCGGATGCGGTGCGCGTCATATTCAGTGAAACGGCCCCATATTCTCAATCCGGTTGAAACCCTGCCTGACGCGATTGATTTGCGGGTTATCTATGTGAAGGAAGAAAGTCCGTCCAGGGGGAAAGAGCCGATAGAATGGTTGCGGAAACTTCGTTTCCGATGGCGGCCGGTGAACCGGTGAATACGCGGGAAGAAGCGCATGAGCGTGTCGGCTGTTATATGCGGAGGCGGAAGACAGGGCGGTTTCATCGCGCGCTTAAGAGCGGGCGCGCCATTGGGAAGTCGCGGGAGCGGAGCGTGGACAAAACGACGGCGCTTATCCTGACGCGATCGAGCATCGCGGCAATGACAGTGAACATGACGTATGCGGCGCGGCTTATGCCGGAGGCGCCCTGTTCTGTTCTTTTGGGGGAAGAGGAGTGGAAACTGCCGTATCGCGCGGCGAACAAGGCCAGGAAAGAACCAAAGAAGCCGTATGCGATAAAAGAAGCGGTGGATTGCCTGGGAAGGCTGGGGGGACTGAAACGGGCGCCGAGTGACGGACCGCCTGGAGTGAAGACAATTTGGATAGGGCTGATGAAGTTATATATTCTGCTGGCGTACCGGGAGCATCTCGCGTGATTCTGTGGGTCAAGTTTAGCTTAAAGGACGGGGAGGTTTATTGGAACAAGCTCATTTATTTTTCAAGAAAATGAGCCTCCGCACGGCAAGCGCGAATAGAAGATTCGGCGGGCTATTAAACCAGACTCTGCGAATAAAAAATCAAAACTTAGGCTGTTCGCAAACGCGAACCGCGTTTGCGAACAGCCTCAACAAACCAACACATGACAACTGACGCGCAACGCCCGCCCCCAACGCTCGCCAAAAGAATATATCGGACTTGTTTAACAAGCCGGTTGGTTGTTAAACAAGCGACTCTATTCTTACTGTCTGGCAAATTGAAGGCAATGCCATCGCAAGAAATAGTGACAACGACAACCTACAATTTAACGGCGTCCGCGAGCCGCGTCCGCCGTTCAGCATCGCCTGTAACGGTTGTTTAGCAGGCGTCTATCGCCGCGGCGAGGATCTCCACGAGTTTCACCGCCTCTTCTTTGCTAAGCGTTACGCCTTTTCCCATTTTTTCATGTCCGGGCGACCAGTCCCGAATATCAATTTTGGGATTTCTGTTATTCCATGAAACAAAATTGACCTCTTTTTTCCAGCCGCTTTTTTCTTCGGAAAGAACGCCGAACGTTTTCTCAATATTATAACTAATATCAGCCATATATTTCTCCTTCTCCAAAAAGCATAGCGTATTGCGGAAAGAAAAGCAAGTGTTTCAAATTCTTCATGTTTTTTCCATAAAAACTACTTGCAAATATTTTTCACAATATATATAATTATTCACATACAAGCCATTTTCAAAAAATTAAGAATGGCTAATTCTATTTGGAGGCTTTATGGCAAAGCAGAAACTGAAAAATGTCTATTTCTTCGGAGAGGGAAACATCGAGGGAAACGCCGAAATGAAGGATACGCTCGGCGGCAAAGGCGCTAATTTAGCGGAAATGAGCAGGCTTGGAATACCGGTTCCGCCAGGGTTCACCATTTCAACCGAAGTGTGCGCCGCATATTATGAAAATAAAAAGAAATATCCTGAAGGTCTTGAAAAAGACGTCGCGGCAAACTTAAAAAGACTTGAAAAATTGATGGGAAAAAGATTGGGCGATCCGAAAGATCCGCTCCTGGTTTCCGTGCGTTCGGGCGCTCCGGTTTCCATGCCCGGCATGATGGACACCATTCTTAATCTGGGCATCAATGATCGCGCGGTGGAAGGACTTGCAAAAAAAACAGGCAATCTCCGTTTCGCGTGGGACGCATACCGCAGGTTTATTCAAATGTACGGCAGCGTGGTGATGGAAGTTCCGCATGACAGTTTTGAAGCCGCGATAAAACGGATAAAAGAAGAAAGAGGCGCGCGGCTTGACACCGATTTGGACGCGGATGATTTGCGGCGGTTGGTGGAAGAGTATAAAGAAATTGTACGGGAAGGAACCGGAAAAGATTTTCCGCAGGATCCGCAGGATCAATTATGGGGCGCGATAGGCGCGGTTTTCAGTTCATGGAACAACGAACGCGCCATAAAATACCGCCAAATTAATGAAATTAAAAATGTGAAAGGCACCGCTGTAAATGTTCAATCAATGGTTTTTGGAAATATGGGCGAAAACTCCGGCACGGGCGTCTGTTTCAGCCGCGATCCTTCAACCGGCGAAAATATTTTTTACGGCGAATATCTTATGAACGCCCAAGGAGAAGATGTGGTCGCCGGCATCAGAACGCCGGAGAAAATAGCGACTCTGGAACAGAGAAATAAAAAGATTTACGATCAGCTTTTAAAAATCAGAAACAAATTGGAAAAGCATTTCCGCGACATGCAGGATATGGAATTCACGGTGCAAGAAGGAAAATTGTTCCTTTTGCAAACCAGAAATGGAAAGCGCACCGGCGCCGCCGCTATAAAAATCGCGGTGGATATGGTGAATGAGAAACTCATCGCCCAAAAAACGGCGATTATGCGCGTTACTCCCGATTTGCTGGATCAGGCGCTTCATCCCAGGATCGAAGCCAACGCCTTGAAAGAAGCCCGCCCGCTGGCAAAGGGCATTGACGCTTCTCCGGGCGCCGGTTGCGGACGGATCGTATTTTCAGCTCAGGACGCCGAAAACTGGCACGAGAACGGGGAAAAGGCGCTGCTTGTGCGTCAGGAGACCAGCCCGGAAGATATAGGCGGCATGGTGGTTTCTCAGGGCATCCTCACCTCAACTGGCGGCAAGACAAGCCACGCCGCCGTTGTCGCGCGCGGTCTTGGCGTTCCCTGCATTGTAGGCGCGAAGGACGTCGTCATTCAGGGCGATCAGGTCGTCATTGGGGAAAAAACCTTGAGAGAAGGGGACTGGATCACCATCGACGGTTCGACGGGCTATGTGTATGAAGGGCAGCTTCCGCTGGTGAAGCCTGAAATTTCAGACGAAATGAAAACGTTTTTGCTCTGGTGCGACAATGTTCGCGCAGGAGTTGTACGCGGCGGCATTAAAGGGTTTGAAGTGCGCGCCAACGCGGATCAGCCGGAAGACGCGAAACGTGCGTTTAATTTCGGCGCTCAGGGCGTGGGTTTGTGCCGCACCGAACATATGTTCTTTGACAAGGAAAAGCTTATCCACTTCCGCGCCATGATCGTGGCGGATTCGCTTGAGGAGCGCAAGGAAGCGTTGAAAAAGATACTTTCGCTTCAGCAAGAGGATTTTTACGGCATATTTAAGACTATGGCGGGGCGTCCGGTCACCATTCGGCTTTTGGATCCGCCGCTCCATGAATTCGTCCCTCATACGGGGGAAGAGACCCAGGAATTGGCGGATCACCTCGGCGTGTCAATAGAAACCCTCCAGCCCAAGATCGACCGGCTCAAAGAGCAGAACCCCATGCTTGGACACCGCGGCTGCCGTCTTGCGGTCACCTACCCTGAAATCTACGATATGCAGGTTGAAGCCATTGCGCGCGCGGCCGTTCAATGTCTGAAGGAAACCGTCCCGGTCCAGCCGGAAATCATGATCCCGATTGTGGTGACAGCGCGGGAACTCAAGTTGCTCCGTCCCTGTGCGGAAGCGATTCTGAAACGGGTGTTCGATGAGGAAGGGGTGCAGGTGCCTGTAAAAATCGGCACCATGATCGAAGTGCCGCGGGCAGCCATCCGTTCAGCCCATATCGCACAATACGCGGATTTCTTCAGCTTCGGAACCAATGATCTTACCCAGATGACCTTCGCCTTCAGTCGCGATGATGTGGCGGCGTTCCTGCCCGAATACCTTGAGAAAAATGTCCTTGATGTCGACCCGTTCAAATCCATTGACGAAGAGGGAGTGGGCTTCCTCATTCGCCATGCGACGGAGCAGGGGCGCGGGGTAAAACCCAATCTCAAGATCGGCATCTGCGGCGAGCATGGCGGAGACCCCAAAACTATTGATTTCTGCTATCGCGCCGGTCTCAGTTACGTATCCTGCTCTCCGTTCCGCGTGCCGCTCGCCCGCCTTTCCGCGGCCCAAGCGGTTCTCAACAATCCTGATATAGGCGACGAGGAAGCGGCTGTGAAAGCGCCGGCGTCTCCGTCAACGCCAAAAAAACGCGGTCGTCCGGCGAGGGCGCAAGCCGCTGACTTTGTTGCGCCCGTCGCTAAAAAACGCGGCAGACCTGCCCGCACGAAAGTTGAGGCTCCGGCGGTTGAAACGGCCCCTCCGGTTGCGCCAGTCGCGCAAAAAAGACGGGGCCGTCCCGCCCGCGCGAAAGTTGAGGCTCCGGCGGTTGAAACGACAGCGCCGGCTGCGCCAAAAAAACGGGGCAGACCCCGGAAATAAGGCGCCCGCCACGCTTTCGTATATAGTGGCGGCGATAAGAGCATTGCCGCCATTCTTGTTTCTTAATGATGTTAATGAACGCGCCGCGTTGTGATTGTACATGGAATGGCTTCAAATTGAAGCCATTCTTGATTTTAAGCCATCTTTAGATAGGAGAAGATTTGTTATGCAATATGTGGAATTCGGAAAAACCGGAGCGAACGTTTCGCGGCTTGGCATGGGTTGTATGAGGCTTCCCACGGTGGAAAAGGACGGAAAGACGATCTTTGATGAAGAAAAAGGGATCGCCGTTATCAAAAGGGCGTATGATCTCGGAGTGAACTACTTTGACACCGCGCCCTATTACTGTGACGGCGTGAGTGAAATCATCCTTGGGAAAGCGGTTAAAGGATTCCGCGATAAAATTTTTCTGTCTACGAAAAACCCCATTGAAAATTCATCGGGCGATGATTTTGAGAAACGGCTTGAGCGTTCCCTGAAAAAACTTGATACGGATTATATAGATTTTTACCATTTTTGGGGCATTAGCCTTGAAACATACATCAATAGCATCCGCGCCAAAGACGGGCCTATGGACAGGGTGAAAAAAATCAAAGAACAGGGTGTGGTGCGGCATATTAGTTTCTCTTTTCACGACAAAGCTGAGAATCTCCTGGAAATCCTGAAACGGGGTGAGGGCGCGCTTGAATCCCTGCTCTGCCAGTACAATCTGCTTGACCGCTCCAATGAAGCCGGCATGGAACTTGCCCATATGTATGGACTTGGCGTTACGGTCATGGGTCCGGTGGGCGGAGGGAGGCTGGGAATGCCCACGGAAGCGATCCGCGCCCTGCTCCCCGGCAAGCCTAAAAGTTCGGTGGAAATAGCCCTGCGTTTTGTATTCACCAATCCCAATGTCAATATCGCGCTCTCAGGCATGGGCAGCATTGAGATGGTTGAAGAAAACGCGGCTATCGCAAGCAATACGTCCCCTTTGAGCGCTGAAGAGAGGGGGCATCTTGAAGAGCAAGTCAAAGAAAACGAGCGGCTTTCGGAACTTTATTGTACAGGGTGCCGGTATTGTATGCCTTGTCCGCAAGACATCAACATACCGGAAATTTTTACGCTGATGAACTACCACCGTGTGTACGGACTTACGGACTATGCCCGCGGCAACTACGCGCAAATCGGCAAGGTTGACTGGCGCAAGTACAAAGACGCTTCCGCTTGCGTTCAGTGTGGTGTGTGCGAAGAAAAGTGTCCGCAGAAATTGCCGATACGCAGGCAGCTTCAAGAAACGCATGAGACGCTCGCCAGTTAAACAAGCGCGCGTGATCACAAAAAGACGCCGGCGACAAAGCGGTGTTTTTTCCATTTTTATACCAAGAGACTTTTTCAAAATGCGCCCTTTGAGGCGGTAAATTTTAAAAAAGCCTCTTGAGCTTTTTCCAAAACTGTCGCTCCACCCGTTTTAAAAAACGCCTTTTGTGACGTTTTTTACAAATTGAGCGTTACGCGCCAGCTATGTTGCGATTATTATTTTATTGGAAAGCGCGGGTGTAATACCCCGCCGCAAAC
>JAIRLZ010000042.1 GCA_031259035.1 Treponema sp.
GTCTCCCCCAACCTGCTGAAAAAGTTCAACGCTCTCGGCTACGCTTTCGGCAAAAGCGGACCCCACATCAAGTACGAGGACGTGAACACCGGCAAAACCCTTGCGGAAGTCGACGTGCAACTGGAGAACGGCGGATGCGTCCTCGCGGTGGAAGTCAAGACCAATCCGACGACAGACGACGTTGACGGGCATGTGAAGCGCATGGAGGTTTTGCGGAGATACGCGGACTTCCACAACGACAAGCGGGATTATCTGGGGGCGATAGCCGGAGGGATTATGAGCGAGAGCGTGAGAAACTACGCGCTTAAGAGGGGGTTTTACGTGTTGGAGCAGTCCGGGGACACGATGAACATCGCGGCGACCCCGGAATCATGGAAGCCAAAGCGGTGGTGAGTCAATATGAAATTGACGATTGATAGGAAGGATAAAAGAGCCGGGAGAAGACAGGCCGGCATATCTTTTAATGGACCGGGCGTATGAAGACGGGGAAACCCGATGGCCGGCCTTTGAGTGGGGGTATAGCCCGGTGGCGCCGCCCAAGAAGAACCGGAAGAATCCTTGGGAATATGAGCCTGTTCCAAAACTGACGCCATAAGGCGCGTTTTGGGAAAGCCTCCTTATTTGACTGCTTTTTCGGCGGCGCCGCTATAGGTCTGTGTATGCGCTTCAAGCCAGCGCCATCGCTTGGCTAGGGACTGCGGTATGCCCCGCCATACGCTATGTTCCATAAAAACAGACCCTGCGGCGGGGCGGTCGGACCCGCCTTGCTTCTGTCTTTGCCGCCGACAAGCGATTGAAATTCGGAGACGGACACGCCTTTTTCTTCGCAAGACAGCAGGGTTCCCGTGATGGAACGCACCATCTTCCATAGAAAGGCGTTTGCCGTAATCTCAAAGACAAGCGCGTCCCCTTGTACAAAAAAGCATGCGTTGAAGATGTACCGGAAGCGGGATTCGCGGGGATCTTTCGGCGTCGCAAAGGCGGAACAATCCATCTCGCCCCGCAGGAGCCGCGCATACGAATTGAGCCGCTCTACGGAAGGACAGTTCCACAGTTGTAGCGCGTACCGCAGTTCGTGGGGAAAGGCATGTCTGCCCGCGATGATGTGATACCGGTATGTCCGCGCCTTTGCGTCGAAACGGGCGTGAAAACCACTGTGGGTTTCCTCAGCCGCAAGGACGCGCACGTCTCGCGGCAAAAGGCTGTTAAGCGCAGGCGTGAAGCGATCGGGGGCTATGCTCTGTATGTCAGTGTAAAAGTTGGCGACCTGCCCGGCCGCATGGACGCCCGCATCCGTGCGCCCGGAACCGGCGAGACTCACGGGATGTTTGTGCAGCTTTTGCAAGGCTTCTTCTATGCACCCTTGCACCGTACGACGCGGCGCCTCCCGCGCATTTTGCGTTTTCCACGTATTCTGCGTTTGCCAGCCCGAAAAATCCGTACCGTCATAGGCAATCAGCAATTTGATGTTCCGGCTTGAGCCTTTCTCAGTCATCAACTTCATTCAGTTCTTTCTTGATGCGGTTGTAAAGGTTTTTGACAAGCTCCAGCAGGGGACCTGGCTTGTTTTTGGACGATCTTCCTAAACCGAATATTTTGGCAATGATACGTTTGATGCTTTCAAGTGAAGCGTTGCGTTGCTCAAGAGAGTCAGCGTACCCGTATTTCAGCGTGAGAAGCCCCACAAGATAGAGAACGCCCTCATACCCGTAGTTTTTATCCGTATCCGGCCCCAAATTCTTTGCGGCGGAAAGCGCCTCTCCTCCTGACTGCTCAAATGCCAGCGCTTTTTCGTACAAATACTGGGCTTTTTTCTTAAAGAGGGTGGCGACCCAGTCGTAATGCTCGCCGGGCATCTTTCTGTGCAAATCCTCACAAAGCCACGCAGTGCGCAAAGCCGCTATTCCTTGCTTAATGGTAGGCGAAAAATTTTTGGAGAAATAATCATAACAGCGTAGCGCCAGATACTGGGACGCGGCTCCCGCCATTAACGTCCTGTTCTGATAGAAGTCGACATTGGGAAACAGAAGAGCAACCTCGGCTTTTCTTTCATCGCAGGATTGACTGACGTCAAAACATATATCTTCGCCCAAAAGCGCGAAATCCTTGTCCATAGCCGCATACCAGCATTCGGGGCATACCGTCGCTTGATAGGCGAGCGGAAAAACCTCCCCATATTTTGCGGAAGGCTCGTACAAGCGGTGCAGTTCATCGGTAAGCCCGCCGGCTATGAGCCTGCCGCCGCCCGACAGCAATTCTTCGCGGCGAAAGACGGTCCCGCACGCGGGGCAGATGAGATCGTCCTTTGACCAGAACGACAGCTTTACATCATGTTCTTCCATAGTTATATCCTTTTAGACATGCGTCTTATAGACTTTAATCCACCAGCTTCCAGTCTACTTCAAATTATAATAAAAGTAAAGATTTTACTCGCAAAGAGGCTGTCGTTCCGCCCAATGGCCGGGGTTATTGGAACACGCGGCTTCATATCCCAGCCTCCAAGACGCGGGGACAAAAATTTGTTGATAATTCTTGTTGACGGTTTGCAAAAGCTATGCTATATTTTTTATTATCCAGTTTGGAAATATAGAAACCTTTCTTTGTGGATTTAATCATGCAGTACTTTGATACTCACGCCCATTTAGGGCTCATTTACGATGACCCTATTGAACAGCTTATGGTTATTCAGGAAGCCCGCCAAGCCGGCGTTTCCCGTCTCATGTCGATTTGCAATAATCTTCATGATTTTCAACAAGTATATAAAAATTTGAGATCATCCGAAAACGTCTATTTTGCCGTGGGGGTTTCACCCATTGAAGTGCAAACGCCGGGCAGGGATTGGATCCAAATAATAGAACAAAGCGTACGCCTGCCCCATGTCATCGCCATAGGCGAGATCGGACTTGATTACTTCCGTGTGCCGAACAAGGACTACAAGAAATCGCAGATCGAATTGTTCATCAACCAACTCGACATGGCGGCAAAGTTCAACCTGCCGGCAATCATACATAACCGCAACGCGGGCAAGGATATACTGGATGTCCTGCGGGATCGGCTGCCGCCGCGAGGCGGCGTCCTGCACTGCTACTCGGAAAACGCCGAGTACGCGAAACGCGCCCTCCGCCTCAACCTGTACTTCTCGTTTGCGGGGAATTTAACGTACAAGAACGCCAAAAATCTCCACGAAACCATTACTGTCCTCCCGCTTGACAGGATTCTCATCGAATCGGAAAGCCCGTTTATGGTGCCAGCCGAATACCGGGGCAAGCGCAATATGCCGAAATACCTCCCCATCACAGCGCGTTTCCTTGCGGATATGCTTGATATGGACAGGGAGGAGGTGGGACAGCGACTTTGGGAAAACTCCAACCGTTTCTTTGGACTGCCGCCCGCCTAAACCGTTCGCACCATAGCAGGTGCGGCCGAACCGGAAAGTACGGAGGAAAGAACACCTGAAGAAGCCGCACTTTCACCACAACCACAAACCGAACTGTTGAAGGGGGTGGCAGGGAGGGAACAAGCCCCGTTGCCCTTGTTTCTTACGCGGCAAATCCGCGCCGCGCCGGGGGCCAAATGCCCCAGACCCCCGTAAACACCGCTCCCGCGCGCCGCATTTCGCGCCGCGTTGCGGCTCATGGAAGATATACATCTTGGCTTAAATAATCCCAAACCAACAGGAGCGTTAACATGGCAGTCATCAACAACGCAACCGAGCTTTTGCACCGCATCCGGGTAAAACTCTATCCAAATTACCTCCCCCAAGGTAAAAGGCGCGTACATCGCCCGCACGAACAACGAGGCGAGCCTTACTATAGAGGAGTCCTGCGCGGCTCTAAAGAACCGGGGCGGCTTTACCGGGAACGCCGACGACCTGGTGGATCATGTCCGCCAGTTCCTCGACGAAGCCGCCTGCCGGCTCTGCGACGGCTTCACCGTCAACGCGGGGCGCTTCTCGGTACACCCCAACGTGGGCGCGCCTTCGACAAGGCGACGAATGGCCACGACACGGACAAGCGCCCGGCAACCTTCCGCTTCCGCCTCGAACCCCGCCGCACGGGTTGAAGCGCCGCGGAGTAAGGGTTGCTGAAAGGAGGCGAGGCAAACACACAGGGTTTGCCTCGCAGGTTTGCCCCCGGTGGGCTACCGTTTATACACAAGTATGATACAATGAGAGGAAGACAAAACCCATAGGGAGGGGAATTATGGAAACAATGGATATGAACGGGCGCTTTCCGGACAAGCGGCTGGGAAAAAGGGG
>JAIRLZ010000060.1 GCA_031259035.1 Treponema sp.
CATCCGCCGTCGCAGGAGCCCAGCGCCGCGAAGACCGCCAGCGCCGCGACAAGCCCGGACTGGACGCGCCGCGCCTTCGCCTCAGTCTGTTTACCCGCTTCTTTCATAACGCTCCCCTAAAAAACAGCCGCTCCCCGCCCCTGTGCCGGCGCGGAGTTGTTATATATCATAGTATGCCACAAATAACGGACGAACGCAAGCCGCGTTTTACCCGAAAATTTGAGCCTGTCAATAGTTTTGTGTAAGTTTCAATAAAATTCATACGCAAAGGTGTCAGCCACCGTTTTCGGGGCGCTCATGACAAGGCGCCTCGCTTCACGGCTTCACCACCGCTTTGGCTTCCACGCCTCCGGCGCCGCCGCTATGTTCATCGTGTCCCCGGACCGCTCCAACACATAAAACCTTCTCTTGAGCGCGTAGCTTTTCACGCTGTCCCCTCATAATCCCTCCGGCTATCGCCCCGGCAGCCCGCTTGTCATCGAAAGCGTCCGCGTATCTCCCCAATGCCTCCATCCGCCTCATGGCTTTTGACATCCTCTATCGACGAGTCGGCTTTAACATCTATCGCAAACACACAGTTTCCGTTTTCAAGCGATGCGCCCGCATCCACAATAGTCTTGCCGGTCTTGGAAAAGGCGTTCTGGTAGTAAAAATCATCAAATCGCCTATAATAAGCATTGACTTTGCGGCAATTTCCGTAGATAATAATTTCACGTGTATGAAACGAAAGGTTGTCTTGCTTCCATTGTTTTTGTTCGCTTTTTTCTCTCCGCTTTTTGGATTAGGCGAATTGACTCTGCGCATCGGGCGGGATTCCGGCTGGTCTTTAGTCGAGAAACGGGAAGGCGTCGCTGAGATTGACGCCCAGCGCCCCTGGCCGGCGCTTGCGCTGATTGCGGCTCAACCCGCGGCGCAGGGCGCGCATACCGACATGCTGCTTGCCTTTGACGAGCCTTCGCCTGACCGCTTTGATGACGGAGCCGGACATTACAAGGTGATGTCCCTGGACGCCGGCGTTGTGTCACGGGCGGGCGGGCTCATGGCGCGGCATGGGGCGGGCGCGGCGGTTTTTTCAGAAAGGATCGGCGCCGCCGCCAACGCTCCGCTTGTCATTGCGCCCCGGTCGGGAGACGCGCTTTTTGCGTCCGGCAAACGGATTGGGGATTTCAGCGTGGAGTTTTGGGCGCAGCCGTTCAATATGGGCGCGGGCGAACAGGTGTTTTCGTGGAGCGCCGCAAAACAGCGGACAAAGACCAGCTACATTATGCAGTATATCACGTGTATCGCGTCTAAAAACAGGTTCCAGTGGACGTTTCTTGACTTTTTCGCCTCGCCACGCGATGATGCGCGTTCAACAATCACCCTCACCGGCATTACGCCGATCATTCCTAAAACATGGTCGCATCACCTCATCCGGTTCGACGCCCATACAGGACTCTTGGAGTATCTCGTCAATGGCAATCTCGAAGCCGTCGCCTACGCGACTTCGACGGGACGTGAGGAGGGCGATGTGTATACTCCGCTCATGGGGGAGGACGGCGCCATCGTCTTGGGCAAACAATTTTCCGGTTTGCTTGATGAAGTGCGCATTAGCGGGGGATACCGGATTGATCCGGAAATTGGAGGAACGATGTACACCGCAAAATTCCCCGCGTCAGGCGGACGCATAGAGACTCGCGGCATTGACCTGGGAGAACCGAATGTTCAGATACTGAGAGTTGAGGCTTTGACCGGCAGGCTTTCTTTTGTGAACAACAAGATTAGAAACGAATTCGCCGGAAACGCCGCGATCAAATTTTCCGATGAATCCGCGCTTCAATTTTTTATCCGCGCTTCGGATTCTCCATACCGCTGGACAAGCGAATGGCAGGCGGCGACGCCCGGAACGCCCTTTGATACACACGTAACGGGCAGATACGTGCAGCTTGCGGTGCAGTTTTACCCAAGCGGAGATGGGGAAGCGAGCCCATATCTGGACGAAATCAGCATTGTTTACAAACCCGATGAACCGCCGCTTCCGCCGACGTTGCTTACCGCTATTGCCGGAGACGGCGTTGTAGATCTATCATGGAAGAATAGTCCGGATATTGATACAATGGGCTATTTTGTATACTATGGCGCCGTTTCCGGTACGTATTTTGGAGCGGACTCCTTGTTGGGCGAGTCCCCTATAGATGTAGGAAAACGCACCGTAATTCGGATTGACGGACTGAAAAACGGTACGCTTTATTATTTTGCGGTCGCCGCGTACGACAGCCTGAGTCCGCCTCATCTGGGGGCGTTTTCTCGCGAAGTGACGGCAAGACCTCTACCGGTGCGGTGAATAAGCGGTTATATATGAAAGGACGGCAGAATGAGTGTTATAGAAATGCGGAACATCGCCAAGCTCATTAAAGACGGCGATTATGAAAACGCGGAAGAGTTGCTGAAGGCTATTCTTGAAGAATCGCCTCATAACAGAACGGCTCGCTTTCTTTTCGGCGTAACGCTTGCAAAAACAGGTATGTTTGAGGAAGCCGAAGCTGAATTCTTGAATTTGGTGGAAAAGAATCCTCGTGACGCCGAAGCTTTGGGCGCGCTTGCGATAGTCTACCGGCGGCGGGGCAAGCTGAAGGACGCGCTCGGCATCTTTTACGAGGCGATTGAAATTGATCCTACGCGCATTGAATTCTACCGCTATATAGCGGATGTTCAGATACTTGAAAAGAATTTGAAAGCGGCTTTTATGGCGTATGCAAAGGTGATTGAGTGCGATCCTGACGCGGCGTCAGCGTACAACAATCTCGGCGTCGTGTATTTTGAGATGAATGAAATTGACAAAGCCCTCGCCGTGTTTCAGCAAGCTATTTCCCGGGACAGCGGCAACGCAAAATTTCACTACAATTACGCCATTGCGCTTGATGCGAACAATCAATTGCAGGAAGCGACGCGGGAATACGAAATCGCGGTGAGTATAGATCCCTATTGGCCTGCGGCGCGGCTCAATCTTGGTTCCGCTCTGGCGAAATTAGGGCGGCTTGACAAAGCCGGCGGCTCGTTTGACGTTATTCTTGATGGGGACCCGCTCAACGCCGAGGCGTGGAACAACATGGGAGCGACGCTTGCAATGCAGGGGTACCCGGAAGAAGCGATCCGTCATTTTGCGAGGGCGCTTGCGGAGCGTTCCGGTTACGATCTGGCGCGGCGCAACATGGATGGCATAAAGAGCGACGCCAACGCTAAAGTTGAGTTCGCCATTGCGAATATGATTCTTGATGAAGAAATGAGCATCCCCTTCAACCTGCCAAAACCTGAATTGGAGCCTCTTCCCGGTGATTTTATGGGCTTTGAAATACCGCACTTGGTTGAATTTATGAATTACCTTAAAAAAATGGTCGATTTTCTGCCTGAAGCGCGGAGAGCCTCGTTTGATCAGAGCGCCGCCATCCGCATCAGCATGGAACACATCATCAACACCTTTATGGGGCGCCGGGGCATTTTGCGGGAAATTCAGGATTTGCGTCTAAAGCAACAAACCCTTATAGATCCGCTCAAGGCGCAAATAAGAAAAATAAGTTCCAAGCGAGAACCGGCGCTGGAACTTTCCGGACTGCTGGAAGGCGGCGGGGAAGAGGAGCGCGGCGCCCTCAACGGGAAAGAGATCGCCGATTTCCTCGCTTATTTGGAGACGCTTTCATCAAGCCTGCCGGATCCTGCGGCAATGGAATACTTCACCCAAAAGATGAAGACGGTCGTTTCAGCGATGGAGTGACAACTTGCTTTAGTAATTATGGATAAAACACTGTGGATCACGAACTTCATGAAAAGATAAAACGGTTTATAGACGCTATGCCGAGCTTTCCCACAACGGTTTCGAAGGTGATGGAAATTTGTGATAATCCCAGAACAAACCCGATGGATCTGAAAAAGGTGATTTCTTTGGATCCGGTTCTCATGGCAAAGGTGCTAAAACTTGTCAACATGGCTTATTATGGGGTGAATCATCAGAGCACGAGCCTTGTGCATGCCACCATCATGCTTGGACTTAATACCGTAAAGAATTTGGCTCTTTCGACTGCGGCGCTGGGAATCATTTCAAAAGAAAAACGCAAGGGCAGTCTTGATATGAGCGAGTTTTGGCGGCATTCTTTGAGTGTAGGCGTTATGGCAAAATTGCTGGCAAAGAAACGGGGCGTTGACCGTGAGCAATGGGAAGGCTACTTCTCCGCGGGACTTCTTCACGACATAGGTAAAATACCCCTTGACGCCGTGTTTAGCAGTGATTATATGAATGTCATCACAGAGGCGGATAAAAACCAAGTTCCCTTGTTTTGTGTTGAAGACAGCTTGCTCGGCGCTAACCATTGCCAAGCGGGTCAAATACTCGCGGAGTTATGGAAACTGGACGGGGCGTTATTGGATGTGATTGCATATCATCATAATTATAAAGCGTACGGTGGGGCGCATAAAGATAAATTATTTACCGTCATGGCGGCAAACAATTATGTTAATTTCTCAAAACTGGGATTTTCTGGCGACATACACCTTGATCAGATCGAACAGACGGTTTTAAATGAACTGAACATTTCAAAAGATGTTTTTTTTGAGATGAAAGAAGAATTTTTGATTGAGATTGAAAAAGCAAAGTTGTTTTTAAAGATATAGGGAACCTCTGGAAACTCCGCTCGAACCGCAGGTTCGCTAACCGCAGGTTCGCGTTTTTAGAGGTTTCCTAGAGGCTGTATAATGAGCCTTTCCCAAAACGCGCGGAGCGACAGTTTTGGGAAAGGCTCCATATTGTAAAGGAGAGAAGCTATGTTATCGGTTCGTTTCTGGGGAGTACGAGGGTCAATTCCGGCTCCTGGTCCGTCTACGGTTATGTTTGGAGGTAATACCGCGTGTCTTGAGATACGCGCCGATGAAAGGCTTGTCATTGTTGATTTGGGAACAGGCGTACATTTGCTGGGAAATTACCTTATGGCGCATGATTTCAAGAAAGCTCCCATTGACGCGGATATTTTCGTCACCCACACGCATTGGGATCACATCATCGGCTTTCCGCTCTTTTCGCCGGTTTTTATCCCCTCCAGCACGTTGCGCATGTGGGGACCCATTTCAACCACCGGTGAAACGCTGGAAAGTATTTTGAAAACGCAGATGGATCATAACTTTTGGCCTATACGCTTGAGCGAGCTTTCCGCCCATATCGAATACAAACAACTGCGGGAAACGACGTTTGATCTTGGAGACGGACTCGTTGTTAAAACCAAGTATCTGAATCATCCGGCGCTTTGTCTGGGTTACCGTTTTGAATATAAGGGAAAATCCATTGTTACGGTGTACGATCACGAACCGTTTATGAATCTGTTTCCTACGGATGTCAATGCGTCAGATTATGATGAAGCGGCCGCCGAGGAAGGGGAGCGTGTGGCAAAAGAGGCGAATGAAAAGATAGCCGCTTTCTTCAAAAACGCCGATGTACTTATCCACGATGGTCAATACACCGAAGCCGAGTACCATAATGGCAAACATGGCTGGGGGCATTCGTTCTACGAGTATGTGCTCGCAAGCATCCGCGACGCCGGCATAAAAAAATTGGTTTTCTTCCACCACGACACCGACAGATCCGATGAGGAGCTTATCAGGCTTGAAAAAGAATGTCAGATTAAGGGCGATGGTCCCTCAACAGGTCTCCTGAGCAAACTGAATAGACTGAAACGTACGGCGGTTATTATGGCGAAAGAAGGCATGACGATAACGGCATAAGCAAGGCGGCGCAATGCGACGGCAATCTCCGTCAAACGCTTTGAAAAGAGCGCGTTTTTGAACGGAAGACCAAGCCGTTCAAGGAAATCTCCCGCAGCCTGTCGCAAAGGTAAAAAAGCGCTTAATCGGCGCGTTTTTTGAGATTTTAAGCGCGAAGCGCGGCAAACTCCCGGCAAACAACCGCCGCATATCTTGGAAAATAGACTATGACCCGTAATGCGACATATTCCGCCCTTGCGCTTCGTACGCGCCCCGTGGGGGAGTCAAACCGCGAGGCGTTTTTTCTCACCGCCGAAAGCGGCGTCATCAGGGCGACCGTGTTTGGGGGACCAAAAAGCAAGCTGCGCGCCTGCGTGTCGCCTTTTCATCAGGGGACGCTGTGGGTGTACCACGATACGGTGAAAGATTTTATGAAGGTTACGGATTTTGACGTAAAGCAATGGCGGCCGGGTTTGCGTGAGCTATACGAGCGTTCCATGGCGGCCGCGGCGGTTGTGGATACGGTTGCGGCTTCCCATGCCGGAGGCGGGAATTGGGCGGCGGCGCTTGAACACGCCGGCAGGACGCTGGACGCCCTTGACGGAGCGGACGAGCGCATGGCGTCGCGTGTTTTCTGCCATTTCTTGTGGAATTGGATCGATTTGATTGGAGAAAAACCATCCCTGCGCGAATGTTCCTTGTGCGCGTCCCGGTTTGACGGCGCCGTTCTGTACGAGCCTGTTGAAGGCGCGTTCCTGTGTTCCTCGTGCGGCGCGGGACGCCACGGAATTACACTGGGAGCCGGCGCCAGAAAATGGCTCGCCGCAGTGGAAAACGCGCCGCCCGCAACGTTGAACAGGTGGTCGCTGGACGCGGCTTCGCTCGCCCAGGTACGCGCCGCAACGGTTGCGCTTATGGCGGGGCTGCTGGGGAAAAAGTTGGAAAGCTGGAGTTGGTGAGCGGCCGCTGGAGGGCGGCGGGGTGACGCCGTCATAGACGCCCGGCGCCCGCCCTTGCGCACAATCGCGGTCTATGCTATTATGTTGACATGGCACATGTACTGCGACTGCGGCGAAGATTCTGTTTTGTCATGTTAATGGCGTTTGTGGCTCTTGCCGTCGCCTGCGTGGAATTTTTTATCTTTGTCAACCTTGAGCATGATTGTATAGGGGAGCATTGTTCCATTTGTTTGCAAATAGACGTTGTTCAGCGCCTGCTTGAATGTCTTGCGGGCGTCTGCGTCATCGCCGCCTTAGCCTTTTACATGCATTCTTTTTTTAAACTCACCGCATGGCGTCCCGCGCCGCGTACCCCTGTAGCGTTAAAAGTGCGGTGTAATGTTTAATGTTCGGGCGCCTCGCCGCTTGGCGGTCACGCTATAGCGGCAAATTCCGCTTCAATACCTGGCGCGAGGTCGTGTAAATCGTCCGCTAAAAATACTTTTTTGGATGTAGCCTTTTCCAAACTCAGTTGGTTTTAAAATAGATTGCATCCAAAGCGCTTTGGGCAAGAGGCAGTTCCAAAACTGACGCCATAAGGCGCGTTTTGAAACTGGCTCACATGATAAAACAGCTTTTTATAGCTTTTGGGAGATTTTACAATAAACCATGACAACATATACTGACGCCATACTAACCTGTCAAAACGCTTCATTTGGCTATGATGGACATATTGTTGCGCATAATCTCACCTTTTCCATCGAAAAAGGCGATTATCTTTGCATCGTGGGAGAAAATGGTTCTGGAAAAAGCACCCTTATCAAGGGCATGTTGCGGCTTATTTCCCCGTTGCAAGGCAGCCTCACTATAAACGCCGAGCCTTCCGAGCCGAATCGCGGAGCGGCGCGTCGGAGCGCCCGGGCGCGAGGCGGTGAAATCGGCTATCTTTCCCAAGCGTCCGCCGCGAAAAAAGACTTCCCGGCCGGCGTATCGGAAATTGTGTTTTCGGGAATGATCGGACGCATGGGGTTGCGCCCCTTTTATTCCCGCAAAGAAAAAGAAACCGCCGCGGACATTATGCGGAGGCTCAATATTGAGGATCTGCGGCGGCGCTGTTTTCGGGAACTGTCCGGCGGGCAGCAGCGGCGCGTACTCATTGCCCGCGCTTTATGCGCGGTATTGTCCGGCGCCGGGGCGTCCGGCGGCGCGGGCCGCAACGCGGAGCGCAAAATGCTTGTGCTGGATGAACCCGCCGCCGGGCTTGATCCACTGGTTACGGCGGAACTGTATGAATTGTTGCAAACCCTAAACAAAGAAATTGGCATTGCCGTCATCATGGTTTCCCATGACATTGAATCGGCTCTAAAACATGCGCGGCATGTGCTGCATATTACACCGGCGGGGTATTTTTATGGAACCCAAGCCGAATATAGGCAATCGCTCCACTACGCGCAATTAATTGGAGGCAAAACAGATGAATGACGTATTTGGCACGCTCATGGAAATGTTCTCGTACACCTTTCTCGCGAGAGCTTTTATAGTCGGCGCGCTCGTTTCAATATGCTCGGCGCTCCTCGGCGTGAGTCTCGTGCTAAAACGGTACTCTATGATAGGGGACGGCCTTTCCCATGTCGGATTCGGCTCTCTCGCCATAGCGACCGCGCTTAACCTTGCGCCCCTTGCGGTTTCCATTCCCATCGTCATAGCCGCGGCGTTTTTGTTGCTGCGACTGGGCGAAAAAACCCTGATAAAAGGCGACGCCGCCATCGCGCTTGTCTCGACAAGCTCACTGGCTTTGGGCGTCATAATCATATCGCAGACAACCGGCATGAACACCGATGTATGCAATTACTTGTTCGGCAGCATCCTTGCCATGAATAAACATGACGTCTATTTGAGCGTCGCCTTGTCGATTATGGCGCTTGTTTTATTTGTCCTGTTTTATCATAAACTGTTCGCCATAACGTTTGACGAAACCTTCGCCCAAGCGACCGGCGTCCGCGCCGGTTTGTATAACATGCTCATCGCTTTTTTAACCGCGATTACCATTGTACTGGGTATGCGCATGATGGGCGCGATGCTTATTTCCGCGCTTATCATTTTTCCCGCGCTCACTTCAATGCGTCTATTCAAGCAATTTAAGAGCGTGAGCGTTTGTTCCGTGTGCGTCTCGATATGCTGCTTTTTCATCGGCATCGTCATCTCGTATGTGTACGCAACGCCTACCGGCGCGAGCGTCGTGCTGGTGAATATTCTCGCGTTCATTTTATTTTGGACAATTAATTCACTTAAAAAGGGGAAATCGATTATGAAGAATAGGAGCGCAGGCGCACTCGCGGCGCTTATATGCGTTTTGTTCGCCGCCAGTTGCGGCAACAGGAAAGATCTGTCGTTATTGAAGGCCGCGGCAAAAAGCAACAACGCCGGCACCGTATCGGTGCAGTTGCCTCCGCGCGATGAGACGGCGGGCGCGGACAAGGACAAGAACAGCGGCTCCAGCGGGACGCGATCCGAAACAATTGAAATAAAAGAAAAACTGTTTATAGCGCAGGTGAATGACGTGTACCTCAATCCAGAAGATTATTTCGGCAAAACAATAAAACTGGAAGGGCTTTTTAAGCTGCAACAGTACGTGGATAAAAATTACTACTTTGTCCTCCGGTACGGCCCCGGGTGTTGTGGAAACGACGGAAACGCGGGTTTTGAGGTGGCGTGGGATGACAGTTTCACGCTTCAGCCGCAGTACCCCAAAGAGGACGCTTGGGTCGAGGCGACTGGTGTATTAAAGAGCTATGAAGAGGATGGTTTTCCCTATTTGTATATCGCTTTAACGAATCTTACGCTTCCCGATACGCGGGGCGCGGAATTTGTGACGCAATGAACCTCCCCGCCCCAAGGGGCGGGGTATTAGCCCCATACGCACTAACTTAGATTTGACAAACCTTTGATTTATTGATATACTGTAAAAAACACCGGAGGTTTGGAGTATGCCGTCGACAGCCCAGTTGCCGCCGCCGCTCGGAGAGGATTGCGAGAAAATGTGTCGAACTCGGGATTATACGGCGCGCGCGTGAAATCAAAACGCCCGCCGATTTAATGACGCTCCGCTTGTTTCACCCGCTCAACGGAGCGCCGCTTGTCGCGGTCGGCGCG
>JAIRLZ010000099.1 GCA_031259035.1 Treponema sp.
TCCGCAAGCGTTTCGATCTTAACGCCGTCCACCTTGGTGATGATGTCGCCGCCAAGATACAGAATGCTTGATCCGTAGCGAACCGGTTCTGTTCCGGCGCGTATGCCGGCTCTCTCGGCAAGACCGCCCTGTTTGGTGCGGGAAACAAGCAGCCCCATAGACACCGGCAACTGGGCGTATTTGACGAGACTGGGGAAAAGTTGTACAACGGAGGCATCGATCCAGCCGCGGCGGACTCTTCCATATTGAATGAGTTCAGAAACGACCCGTTTCGCCGTATTCACCGGTATAGCGAAGCCGATGCCCACGGAACCGCCGGAGGGCGAGTAGATCATGGTGTTGATGCCGATCATGCGTCCCTGCGTGTCAAGCAGGGGACCTCCCGAATTGCCCGGATTGATGGAAGCGTCCGTCTGTATCATATCCCGAATGATGCGTTGGTTGGATGTTTTAATGGGGCGCCCCAGCCCTGACACGATGCCCACAGTCAACGTGCGTTCCAACGCAAACGGGTTGCCTATGGCGAGAACTTTCTGCCCGACTTTGAGGTTGCCCGAATCGCCGAATGGAATAGTAGTCAATTCCACGCCTTTCGGCGGCGTAAACTTAAGCGCCGCGATGTCGTTTTCCGGATCAACGCCGATGACGCTCCCTTCATATTGACTGCCGTCCGCAAGGTTGATGAACACTTTATTGGCTTTTTCTATCACGTGATTGTTGGTAAGCACATAGCCCCTTGAGTCGATGATGGAGCCGGAACCGGAGCCGCCGTCTTGAGGAACCGCCTCCAAGAACCAGTTGATCGCCACGGTTTCCGTCGTGATGTTCACCACCGCGCCGTTAAACCGCTCATACACCGTAATATTTTCCCGTTCGTCTTCGGTGTAAGGCTGAAGCGCCGTATTCAAGGGCGCGGCAACCGGCAAAGGAGACGGCTGGGCGTCCCGCCCAAATCCGGACGAGGGGGCATCCCCCCCGGTCGTTTTTGCCGTTTCCGCCACAATGTCCGCTGCGGTGTCCACCGCGGTGTCCGCGCTTTTTGCGGGAGGACGCATATATCCAAAGCCCACCGCAAGCGCAATCGCGATACACGCGCTGATAATAGAAAAAAAGAGCGCCTGTTCCCGGCTGTATAGTTTCATGGCAAACCTCATAAATATGGAATAATGAGCCAAATTTTTTTAGAATTGACCTATTATAAAATATAGCAACTTTATGCGTTTCTAACAAGCGTTTAATGAAAAAATCTATTTATGAACGGCGGGGCGGCGGTTTGCGGATAAATTGCAATCACCCTTCGATAAGCGCGTTTTTATTCTGCCAGCGTCCGCGCCGCCACCGCCATGCGTAGAACGCGCCGCGTGCGCACCAATCCGCCGTCATAGCTATCCACACGCCGGACGGACCCATTCCCAGCGGATAGGCGAAGAGATACGCGGCGCTGACGCGCACCGCCCACATGGAGATTGCCGCGACGATCATGACAAAACGGGCGTCTCCAGCGGCGCGCAAGGCGTTTGGCAAGGTGAAACTCAGGGGCCACGATAGAGGCGTCATGACGCAGCTTGTCCATAGCAGCGCTTGCGCTATTTTTTTCGCTTCGTCGCTGAGGTTGAACACATTCAGGAGAGGATTCATCAAGAGAATTATCGTGACGCTCATCACCAGCGCCATACAGTGGGCGATTCTCATCAACCTCTTCGTGTAGCGCCGGGTGCTGTCAAAGTCTTTCGCGCCCACGCATTGCCCCACAATGGTCATCATGCCTATACCGACAGCCGTGCCGGGCATGATAGTGAAGGAGTTGATTGACCCGCTGATCGCGTTGGCGGCGATAGCCGTAGTGCCGAATGTAGTGAAAATACGGGACACGAGCACCTTCCCGATTTGAAACATGGAACTTTCCACGCCGCTTGGGACGCCCACCTTCAAAATGCTGCGGATAACGCCGCCGTTAAGCCGGATGGAGAATAGTCCCGCAAGGGAAATGGGGCTGTACTTGTCCGTTAGGAGCATCGCGGTCAGGACAAAGGCGGCGGCGGCGCGGCTCGCCATTGTAGCAAGACCGGCGCCGAGTACGCCCAGATGAAAGCCGAAAATCAAGATGGCGTTGCCGGTTATATTGAGGATGTTGACGAGCAATGAAATCAGCATGGAAATCCGGCTGTTTCCCACGCTCCGGTACAGGGAAGCCGTCGCGTTGTAAATCGCAAGAAACGGATAACTTACCGCGCTCAACATAAAATACGTTTTCGCGGCTTCCATGACGTCCGCTTCGATGCGTCCGTACACGAGGCGCAGTATGGGAACGCATAACGCCACGGTAAAAATCATGATCGCCAATGACATGACCGCCGTTGTGTACATCAACTGGCGGGCGGCGACTCGCGCCTTTTTCGTGTTCCGCCTGCCGATATACTGGCTGACCACCACGCTGCCGCCTGTCGCAAGCGCGCCAAACGCAATGACCAGCAGCATGTTGATGGAATCTACCAGAGACACGCCCGACACCGCGTATTCCCCAACGCTCGCCACCATGATCGTATCCGCCAGCCCGATAGCAACCGTGAGAATCTGCTCCACTATTAGGGGAATAAGGAGCCGCCACAGTTCCCGCCCTTTCCACTGTTCAGCTATTGTATTGTTGATTTCCAATTGGATTTGCCTTGACTGTCAGTATAGCGCATTGCGAAGGATTAATGAATCGCGGAAAATCACAGCGGGGCGAGCGATAAACATGCCGCCCCAGCCCCGTTTTCCTTTATACGCTCACCACCCTGCAAAACCGCTTCCTTCCAGCTCTCAGGATTATCTCGCCCTCTTCATCGAGTTTGTCCGCGCTGACAAGCGCCGCGATGTCCGCGACAGCCGTAAAATCTCCCCGCAAGCCAATGCACGCCCCGCCCTGCTGTACAATGCGGCGGGCTTCGCTCTTGGTGACGCAGAGATGCGCGTCAAAGAAAAGGTCGACGATGTTGTAACCGGCTTCAAACTTTGAACGGGCAAGCTGGACGCTTGGCATCGCGGACTTGTCGCCGCCCGCGCCGCCAAAACTGGCGCGGGCGCCGGACAGGGCTTTGTCGGCTTCGTCCTTGCCGTGTATGAGCGCGGTGACTTCCCAAGCCAGCCGCTCCTTCGCCTCGTTGGGATTTTTGTCCGGCGCGGCGAGGGCATCGCACTCTTCAATGGGGAGAAAGGTGAACATGAGGAGGAAGCGCCGTACGTCGGCGTCCTGTACATTCCGCCAGTATTGGAAAAAGTCGTAGGGCGCGGTGGTGTCCGGGTCAAGGAACACCGCCCCTTGCTCTGTCTTGCCCATTTTCTTGCCGTCCGCGGTGGTGACAAGTGGAAAGGTGAGGCCAAACACCGTTGCGGCGGGAACCGCGCCGGCGTTTTCCGCGCCGCATTCAAGGCCGCATTCAAGGCCGCATTCAAGCCGCCTGATGAGGTCGGCGCCCGCCGTGATGTTGCCCCACTGATCGTTGCCCCCTATCTGGAGACGGCACCCGTATTTTTTGTATAACTGATAAAAGTCGTAGCTTTGCAAAAGCTGATAGTTGAATTCAATAAAAGAAAGACCCGCATCGGATTCGAGGCGCATCTTGTAAGACTCAAACGAAAGCATACGGTTTACGGAAAAATGGCTGCCGATCTCCCGCAGGAAGTCAATGTAGTTGAGATTGGCAAGCCATGTTTTGTTGTTTTCATATAGTATGTTGGCCGCCGCATTGTTCGGCAGCGCGGCGAAAAACCGGTTGAGCTGGCTGGTGATGGAAGCCGCGTTCTCATCAAGCTGTTCGTAGGAGAGCATTTTCCGCATGGTTGTCTTGCCGGACGGATCGCCGATGCGGGCGGTTCCCCCGCCAATCAGGACTATCGCCTTATGGCCTGCTTCGAGAAGATGCCTCATGGCAAAATACGGCACCATGTGTCCGATGTGCAGGCTCGGCCCGGTGGGATCGCACCCCTCGTAAAACGTGATCGGCCCCTGATCCATGAGGAGAGACAGTTTCTCCGCGTCCGTACATTGCTGAAAGAACCCTCGTGATTTCAAACATTCCAAAGTTTTGTTCATGCCGGTATTCTAGCATTTCAGGAGGGGACATGCAAGTGGGCGTCTTCAAGCCGATCTGTCCCCTCCATGACGGCAAGGACACGGCGGCACAGTCCGCAAGCAGGGCGGCAATAGACAGCTTTTTCATAATGAACCGCCTCATAGCGGCTGTTTCAAAATTTCAGTTTTGAAATAACAACCTTAGATTTGAAGGTAAAAAACGGGCGTTGGACTGCTTTTTCGGAAGCTTTTCCCAGAAAATCTACAAGCGCAACAGGCTGCTAGGCGAACAGGGGCCAAGCCGCCTGCCGGCGGCGTCCCCAGCTTCGCTGGGGCGCGCAAGCAGTCCTGTTACGCGCGGTTGCGCTTGCTTCATTTATTTTTAAGCCTGTTCCAAAACTGACGCCATAAGGCGCGTTTTGGAACAGCCTATTTTTAAAATCTCACAAAAGGCGCTATCATTTTATCGTTACGGCCATTTACCCTAAATCTTAACGTGTTATAATTTCCAGGAATTTTACCAGTCATATTTGACAACCCATATGGTTCTTTTGGTATGCCAAACACACCATAATCCATTTCCCCATTTCCATTGCTATCCTGATGAATTCCTATCACATATTCACCTTCTGTCATTTGAAGATCGAGCCTCACAGTTGTATGGCTTGGCTCTATTTCAAAAAGCCTTTCCGGTTTATTTTTTTTATACGATTCTTCACTGAAAAAAATCCCCACATATATTGTCCCGCCGTTTATTGTTACATTGTCGATTTCTATAACAAACGGAACATCCGCATTTATATTTTTTACGCAAAACATAAAAAATAAAACTATAATTACTTTATTCTTTAACATCTTACACCTCTCCGCCATTAACTTTCATGTTTATTCTGATGAGCCTGTTCCAAAACGCGAACCTTCGGTTGCGAACCTTCGGTTTGCGAACCGCAGGTTCGGGTTAGTTTTGAAACAGGCTCTGATGATATATGAACGCCATATTCAATGAACCTCCCCGACCCAAGGGGCGGGGTAGGAGACCCCACTGCGAATAAAACACTCGTCCATTTATAGATATTTTATCTTCTTATCCGGTTTATGTAAACATATATGTTCTATAGGGAACCTCTAAAAACTGTCGAACCGAAGGTTCGCTAACCGAAGGTTCGCGTTTTTAGAGGTTCCCTATAATATTCCCCAACCACTGTCAAGCGCAATTGCACATAACAGGTGACAATCACCGCCGCCCGCCGCAAGCAGGGCGGCAATAGGCGGCTTTTTCATACAAATCTCCAAAAAAGGCGCCTGACGCAACATCATAAACTTAAGACAAAAATCCCCCACATAAGGTACGCTTCATAAGGGGCTATGGACCATTGGGAGGGGATAGATCGGTTTGAACTGGCGCGACAGCTTATAGCGTTCCGGCGGTATATGACGTTTTGGCAAGCCCGATAAAGGAAACCGTAGGTTTCCAGGGCTTGCAAAAATGTGGGTGGAGTGTGGCGTGGGAATGTTCCCCAGCTACGCTGGGGCGCGTAGCGGAATGACCTAGCCGACTGGAACCCCGGAGCGACCGAAGGGAGCGTTCCCCAGTGTAGCTAGGGCGCATATACAGTCCTGTTATGCTATGCGCTCCCACTTACATATATTTTATACTATTATTTTTTGTAACTATATTGTTATAATGATTTCAAAGTTTTTTGCCCCATTAACAATCGCCCCGCGCCATGGACGGCGCGGGGCGGGCGATTGTTTTTTTTTCATTAATTGCTTCTATTGTCTTAAGGGAACCTCTAAAAACTTCAGTTTTTAGAGGTTTTCTTACCCTGTGGAGAAAATTGTGTTTGTGTAATTCATTATAAATAAAGAATTAGCAATTTTCTCCGAGGAACCTCTGGAAACTCAACCGGAGTTTCCAGAGGTTCCCTTAAT
>JAIRLZ010000129.1 GCA_031259035.1 Treponema sp.
TCCGTTCATCCAATACAACCCACTTGCCCTTTTCATACATATAGAAGCCCGCAGACTTCTCGGCATACAGGGCGCGGAAGGATTTGCCATACAGTCCAAGCGCGTTGTCGCTTTCGATAGCCACTCCCCCGCCTATCCTGATAAGGGTGAGGGGGTTCCCGTCAAACGCTCCTTTTTCAATAGAGAGCACGTTCGGGGGAAGCGACAGAGTGGTTATGTTGTTTGCGTCAAAAGCGTAAGCGCCGATGGTTTGCAGGCCATCTCCCAGTTCCAACCTGCTTATCCAGTTTCCTTGAAACGCCAAATCCCCAATGGAAACAACGCTGTCAGGAATGCTCAACTCGCCGCTCAAGCTGGCGCTGGCAAAAGCCTTGTTCCCGATTGTCTTGAGCGTATCGGGCAAGGCAAGCTCGTAGACGTACCGGTTGTAAAAAGCGTCGTTTCCGATATGCGCCACCGGACAGCCCGCTGTTTCGCCATCCGGTTTTATTGATGAAGGAATGATCACAACTCCATCCCAATAGTCCGCATTATAACCGGTTATAGTAACCTCTTTGGTTGCGGGATCAATAGTATAGGTAAAAGCGTTCGCTTCATCCCCTTCCCATTGGGCGTATAAGTGAATATCCCCGCTTATTGTAATAGTATCGCCCGCGTTATAGATAAACGAGGAGTATTCTTCTTTCCAGCCCAGGAACGCTTTGTCGCCTTTGGCAAAATTATCGGGTTTGCCGAGTATTGTCGCAACCTCTCCGTAAAGATAACCGGCGCCGTCGCGTGGCGGCGATCCGGTTGTCCCGCTGTCTCCATGGTAATACACATTGAACGGCCCGTAATCGGGGCAGCCAGCAAAGCATACCGTTAAAATAATTAAGCAGAAAATCTTACCTTTCTTATTCATGGACTTAAACCTCCATATTATAATATAGCGCATACGGGGATGAAAAACAATGTTTTACCGCAAGATTTTACCGGTACATCGCGTTCGCTATACGTACCGCACATGCCGCACATGCTACGCATGTGGGTGGGATTTCTCGTAGACGTCTTTCAGATGTTCCACATTGACATGCGCGTAGCGGGCTGTGGTCGAGATGCTGACGTGGCCCAGCAGTTCCTGAATCACGCGCACGTCACAGCCCGCGTTGACGAGGTGGGTCGCAAAACTATGCCGCAGGGAATGCGGGTGAATGTTCTTGCCGAGTCCTGTCTGCACGGCGAATTGCTGGGAATATTGGGCTATGATCCACCGTACGCCGGGTACGGAAAGCGGTTTTCCCCGCAGGCTGATAAAAAGCGCGTCTGTAGGCGGACTCGCTTTTATGAGTTTCTCGGCTCGTAAAGGAAGATACATAAAGATCGCCTCCCGCGCCTCATCGGAAAAGTACACTTCCCGTTCCTTGTCGCCTTTTCCGATGACGCGCGCCGACGTGAAGTCTGGGGCGCAGTTTTTCAGGAACAGGGAGACAAGCTCGCTGACGCGCACTCCCGCCGAATACATGGCGAGAATCAGCGCCGTGTCCCGTTCAGCCCAGAGTTTTGCGGCGCGGGATGGCAATTCGGCGAATTCCGCCATTTCCGGCTCCCAAAGGAAGCTCGGCAGGGTTTTCGGCTGCTTTACATTCCGCAGGCTTGTTGACGGATCATCAGCGCGGTAGTTAAACCGCGCGAGGAAGCGGAAAAAGCCGCGTATTGAAGACAGGGTGCGATTCACGCTGGAAGGCGCGAGATCATCTCTGGCGAGTTCCGTCATAAAATGTTGTACGTCGTGCAATGACGCCTGTTCCGCGGCAATGCCGCGCGCGGCGCAATACGCTGAAAAATGGGTCAAATCATTGCTGTAGGCTCGTAAGGTTTGTTTGGAAACATGCCGCACATTTGCGAGATACTCAAGGTATTCACGCGATTTTTCTGAAAGTTGTTCTGTTTGTTGTTCTTGTTCCATACGCTAGTCTTCATCCTCACTGTGCAGATAATCACATGCGGGGTTGATGCACGCCTTATGGGAACCCTTCGCCTTGTCGTGTTTCTCCACGAGAAAATGCCCGCATTTGGGGCAGTTCTGATTGAGTGGTTTGAAGTGGATGAGAAAATCACACGCCGGATAATTCGCGCACCCGTAGAATTCCTTTCTCTTGCCCTTGGTTTTCCGCGCCACAATGTCTCCGCCGCATTTCGGGCATGTCGCGAGCGGTATGGACCTGGTGTTCCGGCATTCGGGAAAACCGGAGCAGGCGAGGAAGTAGCCGAATTTGCCGAGTTTTTTCTTCATCGGCTTCCCGCATTTTTCACATAGGTAATCTGTTGTCTCATCCAGCGCGCCTTTGTACGTTTCCAGGGTTTTTCCAACATCTTCAACCCGCGACTTAAACGGCTCCCAGAATTCTCGTATCATATCAGACCATTGGATGCGGTTTTCTTCAACAATATCAAGCTTGTCTTCCATGAGGGCGGTGAAGCCGGCGTCCACCACATTGGGGAAATATTCCACAAGCAGATCGTTGATGAGTCTGCCGAGTTGGGTCGGTACAAGCTGCTTGTTCGCTCTGGTAACGTAATAACGGTCGAGCAGCACCGAGATGATGGGCGCATACGTCGAAGGGCGCCCAATGCCCTTTTCCTCAAGCGTTTTGACGATGGAGGCGTCGGTGTAGCGGGACGGACCCTGCGTCCAATGCCGCTCCTTGTGGAAGTCCAGCAGTTCAACCGCGTCTCCCATTTTAACCGGCGGGTAGGGAGAGCCTTTCTCGTCTTTCGAAGCCAAAAATTTCAGGACATTGAAAAATCCTTTTTCAATGATTTTAGCGCCGGACACTCTAAAAACAGCGTCTCCAGCCTGTATGTCTATGCTCACCGTCCTGGTTTTGGCGTTTTTCATCTGGCTTGCGACGAAACGCTCCCAGATGATCGCGTACAGTCTCAGTTGATCCCGCGCAAGCGAATCTTTTACATCGTTGGGCGTATAGGTGATGTATGTGGGGCGAATCGCTTCGTGCGCATCCTGCGCTTTATTGCCCACCGCGTATTCTATGGGCTTATCGGGCAGTTCCGCCGGATACTGCGCGCCGATCCACTCCCGCGCCTCGTCAAGCGCAACCTGGGAGATGCGTACGGAGTCGGTGCGCATATAGGTGATAAGCCCAATCCGCGATGAGCCGATATTCACGCCCTCGTAAAGCTGCTGGGCGATCTGCATGGTTTTCTTGCTGGTGAAACCGAGCCGGTTCGCCGCGGTCTGCTGAAGCTGTGACGTGGTGAACGGCGGTTTGGGTTTGATGTTTTTTTCGGTTTCCCGAATATCGGAAACGATTCCCTGCGCCCCGCGCAGTTTCTCCACAACCGCCTCAACAGCGGCTTCGTTTTTGAACGCGGGCTTTTCCTTTTCCCACAACGCGAGCTGCGCGATAAAAGACGATTTGCCCGATCTGCAATCAACGTCAAGCGTCCAGTATTCTTCCGGGATAAACGCCTCCACTTCCTTTTCACGGTCGCAGATGAGCCGCAAAGCCACAGACTGCACCCTGCCTGCGGAAAGCCCGTTTTTCATCTTTTTCCAGAGCAGAGGCGAGAGGTTGTACCCCACGAGTCTGTCCAGCACACGCCGCGCTTTCTGGGCGTTTACCTTGGCTTCATCAATGCCGGTGGGGCGGGCGATTGCGGTCTTTATCGCCTGCGGGGTGATCTCATTAAATACGATGCGTTTGATGGGTTTGTCCGTATGTTTGGCGGCGATGGCGTTCCGCAAATGCCAGGCGATGGCTTCGCCTTCGCGGTCATTGTCGCTTGCGAGCAGCACCATATCCGCCTTTTTAGCTTCAGACTGCAATTCTTTCAGCAGCTTGGTTCTGCCGCGCACGGTGATATATTCAGGCGCAAAATCGTGTTCCGTATCAACGGCGAGTCTTGATTTGGGCAGATCAATGAGGTGTCCCATAGACGCGCGCACCGTATACGATGACCCCAGATACTTTTCTATGGTTTTTGCCTTGGCCGGAGATTCTACAACGACGAGCGTTTTCTGTTTCGTTTGTGTTTTTGCTGACATAGTGGTTCCTAAAGCTATCTTGATTCCGTGAAGATGTCAAGAGATATTTTAGAGATAAAATCAATCGCCGCCGCTTTTTGGGAGATGTTGCGAAGACGCCGCAGAGTCGCCGCGGCATCGCCGCCCCAGTTTCGTATAGAACGCGCCCTGCCCTGCGGTTCGCAAACCGCAGGGCAGGTTCGGCGTTGTACATGCCGCGCGCTATCTCAAAACCGCCGCAGCGCGTATGGAACGTTACGCGCCGTTTTTTCCCCGCCCACGGGCGGAAAGACTCATTCCCTCTCGTTTTAAAAGCGCGCGGAAACGCCCAATCTGGCGCTTATATTATTTTCCAAAAATTCATTTCCGGCAACCCAGCCGTTTGTTTTCGCCATAACTTCAATATAGGGGAGCCAATGTTTTGTTATTTGAAAATCTATCCGGCTTCCCGCCAGTCCAAAAAATTCAGCTTCCGATGTAAAAAACGCCTGCCTTTTAGGCTGCACGCCCGCCATTATTTTTGGCGAAATATACATGACGACGTTTTTAATTCTTACCGGATAATCAATCATTTCAATCTCTATCGCCGGAAATATATGTTCATAACTTTGATAATTATGATACGCCGCAACAAAATTAAGCTCTCCACTATTTATAAGCAGTTCCAATGTTACATCAGACCCAAAGGACGTAAGAAAATGCCGGAAGGCGAAATTCCATGTAATGTCCGTATCCCCAAACGGAAGGCTTCGGAAACCAAGCATCATGGGAGAAAGATAATTGAAAAGCTGGAGCCAGCCCTGCATGGTCAAATAATTGAGCTCGTCATCCGTCAAATCTTCGGTGGTTCGATACCGGTTTACGCCTATTCCCGAAGGGTGAATCCCGCGATCTTGATATGGCTCATTCGGACGAAACAAATCGTACACCCACGCGGTCATATCAAATCCGGTGAAATCACGGGAGGCTGCGTCTGTTTCGGCTTTATTCATCTGTTCTGTTTGGGCATTCACCATTGCCGGAGACGCGGAAGAGAGTACATACAAATGGGAATTTAAGGTCATCGTCCAGTACAACCATTCATTGAAATAGTTTTGATTATAAAAAAAATTGTTCCGCTGCAAACGGCTTGCAAGCAGATATTGACCTTCAATGCCCACTTCGTGCATACGGATAAAATCCGCCGGACTTTCAGCCTTAAAACGGACTAAATCTTCATCACTCACCTTGCTGACGGAAACCATCTCGGCTCCAAGCGGAAACAGATTCATGCCGTTGAAGCTGTTCACGCGGCGCCGGGACATTACAGCCCGGTGAAATTCCTCGTGCAGCCAGCCATCGCCGCCGGGCATATACGTCAACAAAAAATCGCCCATTGCGATTCCGCCGTAATATATAATTTCTTTTAAGGTTCTGTTCATGTTTACGGAATCATAAAAAGTCCTCATGCCGTAATGAAAGGCGGAATACATGTCCGTCGTTACCGCCATTGATTGCGCCATGCTTGGATTGGCGTAAGAACTGAAAAACCCGTGTCCTACGGTATTCATCGCGTCCATTTGGTAAGGCAGATCAAAAAGAGGCAAATCGAGTTTTAGCATTGGGTCTTTATCTTCCGCAAAAGCGAAAGCCGTATTAAAAACAATACAAAATAATAGCATGGACTTTGTTTTCATGGCATGTATTTCCTCCCGGTTAGCAGCGTTGTTCAGAAACTTCAGTTTCCGCCGAGGCGAAGGTTCGCCAACGCCCGCTAAAAAACGACTTGTGAGATAACCAACCGGGTTATCTCACAAGTCCATTCTTGCCGCTATTTTTGGTATGCGCCGCATGGACGCGGCGCATAATATCGTGGTTTTCATGGCTTTCTTCAACGAAAAAACCATGAAAACCTACAGGCGCGACAGGCCGCCAGTACGCCGCCCCGCAGTCTTATTTAAAGGCGAGTTTAAAGAATAGCGCGTATGACAAACTTGCATCGCCTTCGAGCGCATTCATCATCAATGCCCCACCTAAAAGCGCCGTGATCCCCGTCATGGTTGAGTCAAAGTCATAAGCGGCGGAAAGTCTGCCGCTAAAGCCGTAGCCTGGATCGCCTTCTTTATTATTAGACAATATACTCCTTGCGCTTAACCCCGCATCAAGTCCAAGTTGTAAATACTTTTTGCTTGGCAGGGGATAATACCGCGCGCCAATACCGTACATGGCGACACTTATTTGACTTTGGTTCATGTCCGCGTCAAAATAAGCGTCGCCAACCGCGGGTATCGTTCCGACAAGATACATGTTCTGCATCAAAGCCCACCCGATTGTTAAAAGCTGAATGTCAATAGTCATGCGCATCTCCGCAGTTTCCTTGAAGCCGTCCGCTGTCGCTTTCGCGCCTCCGCCAAAATAACTGACGCCGCCAAAACCAAGCCCAACATCCACGTACAATCCTCTTCTTCTTTCCTCCCGTTCCTGCGCATATACAAGAGAAAAAGAACTCAAAAACACCAATCCAAACAGAAACAACCTTTTCATAAAACTCCTCTTTAACGCCGTTTCAAAACCAACCCGAACACGGTCGTGTAACGCGGCTCGCGTTTTGAAACTATATTTTTCTTATGTATGGCGTCCCTCCCGGACGCCGCCTCTGGCGCTCAATAATGCGCGTCCCCGCATCCGTCTTCTTTAGCGTTGTTCCATGGGCGCCTCCTTTTCCTTCTGTGATTTTTGTTTAGCCGCCTGTTTAGTCATGCGCTCTGTCCTTTATATACCGTGTTATGAGCGGCCGCGTCGTCATCTCTCGCGAAAGAAATTGACGCTTTCGCGAGCAGGGCGATGTCGCGCCCTGAGACGGCGAGCGCTCTCCCGGTTG
>JAIRLZ010000140.1 GCA_031259035.1 Treponema sp.
AAACCGGGAAATCTCCTGAAAAAACATATCCAGATACGGACCCATTGCCCCTGGAACGACAGGAAACGGCAAACACGTTTGCTTGGATTTTTTGAGATTGACACGGTCCGTCACCGCGGCGAACGGGGCGCGGGGGAGTTTTGTCTGACCTTAGACGCCGCCGATGCCGCTTCCGGATGGGTCGAACTCCGCGCGCTCCTCAATAAAGCCCCAAAAATGGGTTGTGGAGGCCCTTCCGAACATCCAATCCAAGCCCCCCTTTTGGGCGTCGACGGCGACAACGGCTCGGAGCTTGTCAACCGCCCCCTCCTCTCCTGGCGCGATTCCCATCGCATCGCTTTTACCAGAACCCGCCCCTACAAGAAAACGACACCTGTTTCGTCGAACAAAAAAACCTCAAATGCGTCCGGGACTATGTCGGCCGCTCCCGTTTCGACACCCCCGCGGAACGCCAGGCCCTCGCACGGGTCTATCAGGCCCCGCGCCCCCTCTTGAATTATTTCCCGCCCGCCGTCAAACTCGTTGACAAGCAACGGGTCGGTTTCAAGGTTCGCACGGTCTATGGCAGACCCATGAGCCCCTGCCAAAGGCTCCTGGCTTCCCCCGACCTCAGTGATGAGGTCAAGGCGGAACCGCGGCGGCGGCGCCAAAGCTGCAACCCGGTTCTCCTCCAACAGGAGGTTCACCGGGCGGTTGTCGCGCTGATGGAGCGGAACCGGCAGAAGACCCTCATGCGGCAACAGCCCCTCGCCACTGCCGCCCTTGAGAATTTCTAGCTACGGTAAGATTTTTTATTATGGCGCATCCAGCCTTTCGGTAACATTTCTATTTTGAGGCTTTTCGTACAACCAGAATGAATATAACGGCAACCAGCATACTCACGGATATATTCAGGGAAAACAAGTAGATGGCTCCCGCGTTCAGAGCGAGAGACAACACTATAATCAGTTTTATGGATATTTTTGTTGCGATAAACTCGCAAAGGGAGGCGCCAAAAAGAATCGCGAACAATCCGTTGAGGAGGATGAGCTGTCCAATATTGGATTCCCGCAGCCCGTTTTCAATGCCGTAAATGGGCATGAAATAATTTGTCTTCTTTTTTTTTGAACATACGCAGACCCGGATTTCCAACATCGCAATCAAGGTTTATATATTCCAGATCGCTGAAACAGGTTTTTGTGAGCATATACAACAGGTAAAGAAAATAATTTTGTACCGGAGATTTTGCGAAATATGCCATGCCGGTTTTAGCGTTGAGCCTTTCGCCGATGACGTAGCCCGCCGGAACGCCGTCATTCCCGGTAAATCCCGCATAGGTGGCGCTCAACGCCGCTTTTATATCCTGATCGGTGGTCAATTGCGTCCCGGTATAGGAGTAGTTAAACTCCGCTTCCCCGCCCCAATAGCAGCGGGCAATCAGATGGGTTCCATAGGTATCAAGAATGTACGCCGCGCTTTTTGTGGCGACATCCGTTTTAAAGCCGTCTTCAAGAAGATTTTTCAGTGTGGAAGGCGAGGTATTCTTTAAGAACTCATCCCTTGTAATATGGAATCCCCGGCCCTTGGCGAAACGCATTGTTTGTTTGGAATTAGAACTGGTCGAAAATTCCGCTTCCACCTTGCCACCGAACATCATCCCCTTATATTCCGCGCTGGCGGAAATGTTGAGACTCTCTAACAACTCTTTGACCGATTCCCCGCTTGCGGATTCCCAAACGCTTGATGTGGCCGCCGACTGAACAACCATATCAGAGGCGTTCACTTTATTTACGTCAAGGATAGGGCGGGTTATTTTTACATCGCTCCGGTTTATGTAGGCGGAGCTAATCACATCGTAGCCGTAGAGTACAAAAGTGTTCCCGCTGGTTACCGCTATCCCCTCCGATTTTTCCACTCCCTTTCTCTTGATGATCCCCAGCACCTCCAGAGTGGCGCTTTCTTCGCCTTTTTGGAAGCGCAGGGTTATCACCTCCCCATTGGCGATGACATCCCTCTCGATAATTTTTTCATCGTCCTTGTCGGAATTATCTATCTCTTTACCGGAATCTCCTTCCAGCGGCATTAAGCCGGTAAAGGTGAGTTTCCCGTCCTGCAAAGCAAAATATCCCTCTCCACTAGTAGCGAAAACCGAAACAGCTACCTCCCGGCCGACGGTTTTTCCGGGCAAAAGCTGTATAAACTGCCCGGTAACGTCCGTACCCGCGTCGCTTTCGTCAAAGTAAAACGTTACCGCCGTACTATACTTCGCCTTTTCGTTTACCACAGCCGCCGCGTCGATATAATTCTCGCCGCTTTCGGGCGCCGCGTCGGTGGGGCACCCGGCCAGCGGGATCAACAGTCCCGCGAACACAACGCACATCAAACCAATAATTTTTCTCATAACACTTTTCCTTGTATAGAGCTATCCAGCGGCGGTTCCCGCAGCCAACGGCCGCTTTTATGGAACACTTTCCGCTTCATTTGTACGCCGCGTGTCAACGCGCCGTGTCAACGCGCCATGCGCGTACCCGCATATCCGTCTCGCCTGTTTTAATAGACCATGCCCCCTCCTTTTTTCACGCGGGTGAAGCCGAGCAACCGCGCAAAATAAAATGTTCCCCATGATGCTGTTCCAAAACGTTGACGATTGCCATAGCAACCCACTTGTCCACATGAGAATGCCCGCCATTTCGCGGGTTCGTTTGTTTTGTCTGTATAATAGGAATTGAGAATCAGCGGGGGGGGGGGGGGGTGCAAACGCCGGCCACATGCCGTCAGAGAGAGAACAACAATCCGCTTGAATCCGCTGTCAGCGCCATAAATGCCGGTGTCATAAATGTCAGTGTCATAATGTCCGTACCCCCTTCTTTATTTTGAAAAAATATGCAAGAGTTTTTTTTGAAAACAACGGAAAATTTTACTATAGCGCGCCTCGTTACTCGGCTATAACGCGGCGGCGCATGATTTCGCTGGACAGCGCGGCCTGTTTTCATTATATTAGAACCCATGATACCCAATCCCGCTCCGCTCAACGCCGCGCTTGTTTGTCAAAAAAACGAAATCACCGAACATCGCATGTATACAAAACTGGCGGAATTACGCCCGGATGATCGCAACGCCCGCATTCCGCGTTCCGTGGCTTATGATGAACATAACCATTCGCTTTTCTGGAAACCACACGCCGGGCGAAAGGCGGCGCCCGATGCATTCAAGACATTCGGAACCGTTTCGCTTGCCCGCGCGTTTGCGATAACGCTTGCGCTCGCCGTTTTCATCATCTTTCTTCTCAACTGCTATCCCGCTCAAAACATGAGCTTCGCAAAACGGTTCGCCGAAATGGCGGCGATAAGCCTCGGTGTGGCGGGACTGTCTTTCGGCGCCGGCTGGTTGCCGAACCGCCTCATGAGGGTTTAGTGCGGCGATCTCCTTTTATGCGCCATTTTGGTTCATGGAGTTTCTACCGTGAAGCGTTGAGCATAGCCCTGCCGGTCATGCTTCAGCAGCTTATCACGAGTATGGTCTCCCTCATCGACAATTTTATGGTTGCGGGGCTTGGAGACGTCAGCATGGCGGCGGTGAACATCTCCAATCAACTCACCTTCATTTCAATCGTGATGATCAACGTGATATGCGGCGCGGGCGGCATCTACCTCGCCCAGTACAAGGGCGCGAACGATGTCGCGGGCATGAAAGAGGCGTTCCGGTTCAAGGCGCTTTTCGCCCAGATCGCCGCGTTGTTCTTTTTCTGCCTGTGCTGGCTCATCCCGGAAACCCTGCTCGGCATGATGACCGCAGGCAACGCGGCTAAAGCCGAGTTGGTCGCCGCCGGCGTGGATTACTTGAAGATCGCCTCATTCGCGCTGTTCCCTATGGCGCTTTCCATGGCAATAGGCAGTTCTTTTCGGGAAACCGGAGCGCCGAAAGTACCACTCCTCGTATCAGTCGCGGCGACGCTGGTCAACACCGCCGGCAACTGGCTTCTCATTTACGGCAACATGGGCGCTCCGGCTCTGGGCGTACGGGGCGCCGCCGTCGCCACGGTGACGGCCCGTTGCGTTGAAGCCGCTGTCTTTCTGATCTACACGCGCCGGATCCGGCCTGATTTCTACGCGGGTTTGGCGACGTTGCTGCGAGTAAACAAAACGCTTGTCCGCGAGATTTTCATCCGTTCCGTGATGATGTTCCTGTCAGAGATTTCGTGGATATCAAGCGAAACCATCATGGTAGCTCTGTACAATGGACGGGGCGGCGCCGAG
>JAIRLZ010000168.1 GCA_031259035.1 Treponema sp.
GAAGGCGCGACGCTGGTTCGCATTGGAACGGCGATGTTTGGAGAACGCAGTGTATAAGAATAGAGTTGTTCAGAAACCTCTGTTTCTGAACAACAACCAGTATAAAAACGCGGTTTTGCAAGACTAAAGCCAGTTTTAGCCGGCTTTACTGAAAAACTGCGCGACTTGTTTAACAACCAACCGGGTTGTTAAACAAGTCAAATGAGCGCCGTTGCGCGGCTGCCGGATGGACGTTTGTCTCAAAGCCTCAAACCCCGCCATAAACGCATGAGCCAGTTTCAAAACGTGAGGTTTTGAAACAGCCTCGCGTATGAACTGTTTGTCTTGTACCGGTCAATGGCGCCATAGGAACAGCCGCCGCCAATCGATCAACTTCTGTACGGGTGATGGAAATCCCGCGTGAAAACAGCCGTTCAAATTCTGGCGGCTATTATAATCGTTGCGGCCATTGCGGGGTGCGTATACTTCGCTCTTCATCACTGAGGCGCCGCATTGCCGCCGCCAACAAAAAATGGCGGCAGGCCGGCGTTTCAAATCCGCCATTCTGAAACAGCCGCTCTCCTTGCATAAAACGCCTGTTTTCTATATAATGAGCCGGATAATGATAATAAGTCAAATAACGAGCCGATTCCGTTGCAGATGGCGCCGGCTTATCGCTGTATTTTTGTAAACAAGGAGCCGTCCATGGGACAAGGGCTGTATAGTAAAGAATATGAACACGATTCGTGCGGCATTGGATTTGTCGCGGACATTCAGGGCGGAAAATCACACGCTATTTTGAAGCGTGGCTTGGAAGCGCTGGAGCGCATGGAACACCGGGGCGCGGAAAGCGCGGACAACAAAACCGGAGACGGTTCGGGCGTGCTGCTGCAAATTCCGCATGATTTTTATAAAAAAGACATTCCCGCTTTGGGCGAAGCCGGTACATATGGTACGGGTCTCGTTTTTTTGACAGGCGGTGAGAACGAGCGTTCTTGTATGATAAACATGGCCGAAAAAACCGCGCTGGAGTGCGGGCTTTCCGTTCTTGCGTGGCGGGACGCGCCTGTCAAGACGGAGGCGCTCGGCGTTATTGCGAAAAGCGCGGAGCCGGTCGTCAAACAACTGTTCCTGAGCCTAAAAGACCGCGCCTCTCAAACAGAGAACAGCGGGGACTGCGTTTCCGATGGGGATTTAGTCTCGGATTTGGAAATAGCCCTCTATATATTCAGAAAGAAACTCGAAAAAATCATTCGTGAACATGCGGAACTCAAGCGGAAGGGCGCGTCGTGTTACTTCCCTTCGCTTTCTTCGCGGGTGATCGTATACAAGGGTATGCTCATGTCCAGCCAGCTTAAGGACTATTACGCGGATTTGAGGGATGAATCCGTTGTCACTGCGGTCGCGTTGGTTCACTCGCGCTTTTCGACCAACACGTTTCCGGACTGGCCCCTTGCCCAGCCATTCCGCATGGTGGCGCACAACGGCGAAATCAACACGGTCAAGGGCAACCGCTTCTGGATGGCCGCCCGTGAAAGCCTGTTCAGTCATCCCCGCTTTGGCGAGCATCTGAAAGCCATGCTCCCGTTGATAGAGCCTGACCGGAGCGATTCCGCCAGTTTCGATAACGCGCTCGAACTCCTCGTCATGTCCGGACGTTCGCTTCCGCACGCGCTTATGATGCTGATCCCCGAAGCGTGGAACGAGAAAAATCCCATCCCCCAAGAACTCAAGGATTTTTACGAATATCACGCCTGCGTGATGGAACCGTGGGATGGTCCCGCTTCCATGGTGTTCTGCGACGGACGGTATGTGGGCGGCACCCTTGACCGCAACGGACTCCGCCCTTCCCGCTACACCATAACAAAGGACGGGCTTATCGTGATGGGATCGGAAACCGGCGTACAGGATTTCAAACCCGAAGAAGTCGAGTACAAGGGGCGGCTCCTGCCCGGAAAGATACTGCTTGTTGATCTTGAAGAAGGGCGCATCATTCCCGATGAGGAAGCGAAAGCCGCCGTTTATAACAAAAAGCCGTATTCCGAGTGGACGAAGCGGATCATCCCCTTGGATCAGAGCGACAGCGTTGGCAAGAACGAGAAGATAAGCCCGGAACAGGCGCTCTTCATGGAAAAAGCCTTCGGCTACACCCGCGAAGACATTGAGCGGCTCCTTATCCCCATGATTGAGACCGGTCAGGAACCCACCGGCTCAATGGGAACTGACACTCCGCTCACGGTTTTCTCGGACAAAAACCAGCGGGTGTACAATTACTTCAAACAAGTGTTCGCCCAAGTCACCAACCCGCCCATCGATTCGATCCGTGAAGACCTCGTGATGACATTAACCAGTTTTGTGGGGCCCCAGTTGAACCTCCTTGAGGAGACTGCGGAGCATTGCAAACGGATAAAGGTGAAAAATCCGATCCTCACGCCGCGAGACCTTGAACAACTGCTCTCCGTTGCGCCGGATGAGTTTAAAAGCGTTGTGCTGGACGCTGTTTTTGAGAACAGGGAGGCGAAGAACGGCGTTACATCCCTTGAATCCGCCCTTGACCGGCTTGCGCTGAAGGCAATCGAAGCGGTCCGCGCCGGGACATCGCTCATCGTGCTTTCGGACAGGAAGGCTGCGTTTGCGTCTCGTAAAGGCGAGGCTCGTCTTTACGAGATCGCCATTCCCGCGTTGCTTGCCGCCGGCGCGGTGCATCACGGGCTTATTACAGCGGGGCTGCGTATGAAGGCGTCAATCATCATTGAATCCGCGGAGCCGCGTGAAATCATGCACTGCGCCCTGCTTTTCGGCTACGGCGCGGATGTGGTCGTGCCGTACGGCGCGTTTATAGCGATTGAAGCCATCAAAGACGCCCGTGTAAAAAACGCGGCGGATGCCAAGAAGCGCTATCTCAAGGGATTGCAAAAGGCGATGCTCAAGGTCATGTCGAAGATGGGAACCAGCGTTCTCCGCTCCTATCGCGGCGCGGAGATATTCGAGGCCGTAGGTCTCGGTGAGGCGGTCATCGAAAAATGTTTCAAAGGTACGGAGAGCCGCATCGGAGGGGCGGGCTTCGCGGAACTGGAAGCCGAAGCGGTGGACGCGTACAAAAACGCCTTGAATGACGACGAGTCGCTTGACGGCGTGGGGCAGTACCGGTGGCGCAAGGACGGCGAAAAACACGCATGGAACCCTGAGACTATCTACCTTTTGCAATGGGCGGCCCGCAGCGGCGATTACAAGAAATTCAAAACTTTTTCTTCACTAGCAAACGCCTTAAACCAACATCCCCACGTGATACGCGGACTTCTTGATTTTGCGCCCGCACTTGCGGCCGCAAAGTCCATCCCATTGGAATCGGTCGAGTCCGTTGAGGAAATTATGAAGCGGTTCACAACCGGCGCCATGTCCTTCGGCTCCATCTCCAGGGAGGCGCATGAGACTATAGCGGCCGCGCTCAACTCGATCAAAGGGCGTTCCAATTCCGGCGAGGGCGGCGAAAATCCAGATCGCTTCGCGGTGAAGCCGGACGGTACGTGGACGCGGAGCGCCATCAAGCAGGTTGCGTCAGGACGTTTCGGCGTAACGAGCGAATACCTGGCCAACGCCGAGGAAATTCAGATAAAGATAGCGCAAGGCGCGAAGCCTGGCGAAGGTGGGCAGCTTCCCGGTCATAAGGTCGATGTCAACATCGCCAAAACCCGCTATTCAACGCCGGGCGTTACGCTTATCAGTCCGCCGCCTCATCACGACATTTACTCAATCGAAGACCTTGCGGAACTCATCTTTGATCTAAAAAACGCGAATCCCCACGCGCGTATCAGCGTGAAACTCGTATCCGAAAGCGGGGTTGGAACGGTCGCGGCCGGAGTGGCCAAAGCGCACGCGGACAACATCCTCATATCGGGTTACGATGGCGGCACTGGCGCGAGCCCCCAGTCCAGCATACGTCATGCGGGTTTGCCGTGGGAAATCGGGCTTGCCGAAACCCATCAAGTGCTGGTGCGGAACGGCTTGCGCGGGCGGGTGCGCCTGCAAACGGACGGCCAACTCAAGACCGGACGCGACATCGTAATAGCCGGTATGCTCGGCGCGGAAGAATTCGGTTTCGGCACGTCAGTCCTCATCGCACTTGGGTGCGTGATGATGCGGAAGTGCCATGAAAACACCTGCCCTATGGGTGTCGCCACGCAAGACCCGGATCTCCGCAAGCGGTTCACCGGCAAAAAAGAGCATCTTATCAACTACTTCATGTTTTTGGCTGAGGAAGTGCGCGAAATCATGGCTTCGCTCGGAATCCGCTCGTTCAAAGATCTGATCGGCAGAACCGATCTATTGAGGCGGCGGACGAGCGGGAAACCGAAATCAGCGGCCATCGATCTATCCCGCATACTGGAAAAAGCCGCCGGACCCGCGTACATTCCGGGCGGAACCGCGGTATACTGTACGCAGGCTCAGATTCACAAGATTGACAATGCGCTTGACCGCCGCCTCATCGAGAGATGTATGCCCGCCATAAAAGGCAAAACGCCGGTGGCTCTCAAGGCGCCGGTGAAAAATACGGATCGCGCTGTGGGCGCCATGCTTTCGTACGAGGTGAGCCGGCGTTTTGGCGGCGCGGGACTGCCCGACAACTTCATCACCATTGACTTCACCGGTTCCGCGGGTCAAAGTTTCGGCGCGTTCCTCACGATGGGCGTCACCTTCCGGCTTGCGGGCGACGCCAACGACTACCTCGGCAAGGGGCTTTCCGGCGGACGCATTGTGGTTGCGCCTCCTGCGGGATCAAACTTTGCAAGCCAAGAAAACATCATTGCCGGCAACACCGTGCTATACGGAGCCACAGCGGGCGAGATGTACATCTCCGGCGTGGCGGGAGAACGTTTCTGTGTGCGTAATTCCGGCGCGACGGCCGTTGTGGAAGGCGCGGGCGATCACGCCGCCGAATACATGACCGGCGGCAACCTCATTGTGCTGGGCAAGGTCGGGCGTAATTTCGCGGCGGGCATGTCCGGCGGCGTGGCCTATGTGTTCAACGCAGCCGGTGATTTTGAATACTTCCTCAATAAAGGCATGGTTGAACTCACGGGTCTTGAAACTGAGGAAGATGAGAAATTCGTCAAGTCATACATCGCCAGACACGTCTACTGGACGGATTCGGCGTACGCCGCGTCCATTCTTGACGCTTGGGCGGAAAACCGCCGCAAATTCGTCAAGATCATGCCGGTTGAATACAAACGCGCCCTGCAACAGATGAAACTCGCGGAGCTTGACCGGCGGCTTTACGAGATACGAGAGCGGCAGGAACTGGAAGAGAATAGTTGAAAAACAACCGGCGGCGCCGGACGCCCGTCCAGCGCCGTTCGCCCCGCCGCGTCACTCTTCCTTCCTGAAAAGAAGCTCCCGTATCTCCCTGTTTTTCAAAAGCCCTTTTTCTTCAAACTTCGTTGTGGGCCTCCATGTTTGGGGTTCCGCGAACCCTGACGGATAGGCGTTTGTCAAGCCGGGCGTTGAGGACAATTCGTCCAACGCCCAGTCTCCGTATTCCGCCCAGTCCGTCACCATGTACACATAGCCGTCTGGTTTGAGTTTTGCGGCGAGTGTGGAGGTGAAGGGCTTCTGGACGAGCCTGCGTTTGTGGTGGCGTTTTTTATGCCAGGGATCGGGAAAAAAGAGGTGAAAACCGTCCGTCGAGGCGTCGTCCAGCATTTTTTCAACCGCTTCCACCGCGTCATGTTCAATGATGCGGATATTGCTGATGTTCCGGCGCTCGATCTCCCACAGCAGTTTGCCTATGCCCGGTTTATGCACCTCTATGCCAAGGTAGTTGCTGTTCCGGTCGGCCTCCGCGATCTGAACCGTCGCTATGCCCATGCCGAAGCCGATCTCGACAACCGTACGGTTATTATTGCCGAAAACACGGGAGAAATCAAGCTTTTTTTTTTCAAAAGGAATAGCATAGCGCGAAAAAAACATCTCGTATGACCGGCGCTGGGCGCCGGTCATACGTCCGGAACGTAAAACATAACTTCTATTCATAGCGAATTACGGAACTATGCTGTACTCCTGCACCACTTGTATTTCGGATCTCACCGAGAGGGAAGCGTATTCCATCGCTTTCTCTATTGCCGCCGAAATCGCCGCGTCAACCAGCGCTTGAGAATTCGCAACGCCGTACAGGAAAATTTTATCGCCAGAAACAACAACCTCAAGAAAATGAACCGGCGCCTCTTTTTCATACAAGATGAAATGCTTGATTTCCTGCGACAGCATGGCTTCCTTGACGCGCGTTTCATGGAGGATTTGCGTTTTTTCGGTGATATAGTAATCCGCCAGTTGTTTTATCACTTCCGTACAAACCGAAGGAGGCGTACGCCCGGTATTCAAGGTCAAGAAGTAATTTTCCGGCGCCCTCCAATCCACGTCAAAGAAATAATGATGAAAGCCGATTCTGTCATTGTCGCTTTTTTCTATGATTCGTTTCGCTTTTTTTTCATCGCAACGAAAGTAGCTCTTCACCCGCTCAATGCGAATTTCCAGCGTTGCGACCAAAAATATCGACAAAACGCCCGGAATGCCCTTGAAAATGGAGCTCGCCCCCCTGCCGACAAACACGGCGTTTCCCAGCATGGCTTCGGCAAGCATGGCAGTTTTAAGAAAGTGAAGATAGTTGTCACGGTCCTGGGACAGAGACGCCCACAGCGGGGGTTTTCGTTCGTCATATTGTTTCAACCTGGCGTCGTCAATCCCATAGGATTTGATCTTCCGCTCCAGCGTGTTCTTGTCTATAAGCCGATAATTAAGCTTTTTCGCCAATTCGGACGCGGTTTCATCGCCCAATGCCGCAAGCTCACGGGAAATGGTAATAATTGCCATAGAAAAACTCCTTTTTTATTAAGGGAACCTCTGGAGACTCCAGTCGAACCGCAGGTTCGCGTTTTTAGAGGTTCCCTTAATAATGAGCGTTTCCCAAAACGCGAACTAGGTTCGGGTTGGTTTTGGGAAAGCCGTTAATAAAACGGCGGGAAAATCCCCGCCATTTTCGTAAGGGTCCGTGCGGAACTACTATGACTTTGGTCATGGTAGTTCCGCACGGTTTCTAATTATCATCAGCCGTACGTTGCGATCATAACACCGGCCGCAATGGCGGTGCCGATGACGCCCGCGACATTCGGACCCATAGCGTGCATGAGCAGGAAATTGGCCGGATCATACTCAAGACCAACCTTGTTGGAGACACGGGCGGCCATAGGCACCGCGGACACGCCCGCGGAACCGATGAGCGGATTTATCTTCTCTTTGAGGAAGAGATTCATAAACTTCGCCACAAGAACGCCGCTGGTGGTTGCGACGGCGAAAGCCACCAAGCCAATCACGACAATTGACAGGGACCGGGGGTTGAGGAATTTCTCAGGGGTCATTTGGCTTCCAACGCCCAGGGACAGGAAAATCGTAACGATGTTCATAAGCTCATTCTGGAGCGTATTGGAAAGCCTGTCGACAACGCCGGTTTCCTTGAGGAAGTTGCCGAACATGAGGCAGCCGATGAGCGGAGCCGCGGACGGAATGAACAGTACGCTCAAGACAAACACCACCATGGGGAACAATATCTTTTCCACCTTGGACACCTCACGGAGTTGTTTCATCTTGATGAGTTTTTCCTTCTTGGTTGTCAACACCCGCATAATGGGCGGCTGAATCACCGGCACCAGCGCCATATAGGAATAGGCCGCGACCGCGACGGTCGCCAGGAGTTGGGGCGCCAATTTTGCCGCGATGTAGATCGTCGTAGGACCGTCCGCGCCGCCAATAATGGCTGCGGCGCAGGCTTCCAGCATGTTAAAGTCAACGCCGGGGACAAGATTCATCGCGGTAATGGCGAAAAGCGTACCGAAAACGCCGAACTGGGATGCCGCGCCGAGCAGGGCGGTTTTGGGGTTGGCGATAAGCGGACCAAAGTCCGTCATCGCGCCTATGCCCATGAAGATAATCAGGGGAAAGAACTCGTTGCCGACGCCGGCTTTGTAAATGACGTCCAGAAAGCCTTGATGCTCGCGGACGCCTTCTTCCACGATGAGGCGTCCCGCGTCCCCCATGCCGGCGAGCGGCACATTGACAAACACAATGCCGAACCCAATGGGGATGAGCAGCAACGGTTCAAAACCTTTCGCGGCGCCAAGGTATATGACGACAAAACCGACAATGAGCATGAGAAGCTCCTGCCAGCCCGGAACTTTTATGGGAAGTCCGGCGGGGGTCGCCGCGTCTTTCATATCGGTGATAAACGCATATATACCCGTTGTTTTTGCAATCTGCCCCAAAAAGCCGCTCAATGTAATCGTATCGATGCCTTCGCTGCCTTCAATAATCCCCTGAGGATTGAGAATGGAAGCGTATTCTGGCGCTGGAGCGCTCGCAGGAGCGCTGTCCTGCGCAAAGACATTGGACATAAAAGAGAACGCAAAAGCCCCTGCAAGCAGAACAAGGCAGAGTTTCGTAATAAAAACAGGATCTTTTTTGTGGTTAAGCTGCGTCATATTGTTCCTCATCCGATTTCAGCCACAGGTTGCTGCGCCGCCACCTTGGCGCCTGTGGGGACAAGAAAGTGAACTTTTCCGCCTGCGGTCGCCTTTATTTCCAATTCCATCTTCATGGACTCGATGATGAGCGCCGTCTCACCGGAGACGACTTGCGCGCCCTCGTCAACCGCATAGCGGATGACCGTACCGGCTACCGGCGCGGGTATAACCGTCCCGGCGCCGGACGGAGCCGCCGCAACGGGCGCCGCGTCTGCGCCGCCCGCTGGAGCCGTAATGACCGTGCCTGCGGGCGCCACCACGACGTTGTAGTTCGCGCCGTTCACGTTGACCACGTACTTTGCCGCCTCGTTCTTGCCGGCGGCGGGAGCAGCGGCCGCGGGAGCGTCCGGCTCCGGTTTGAAGACCACCGGACCCTGCGGGCGTTTTTTGAAAAAATCCGGCGCGATCTTTGGGAACATGGCGTAGGAAAGCACATCCTCCACAGACGGCGCGCTAGTGGAGAGGAGTTTTTTGACTTCCGCTTCGAGCTTTTCATATTCCGGCGGAATATCGTCAGCCGGACGGTGCGCGACTTCTTTTTCGAGCTTGAGCGCTTCAAGGGCTTTCTTCACCAAATCGGGGTTTTTAGGCGCGGGACATGCGCCGTATTTGCCGGCCAAAAGGTCTTTTGATTCGGCGGTAAGGGTCGCATACCTGCCCTGCAACACATTGAGAACAGCCTGGGTTCCCACAATCTGGCTTGTGGGCGTCACCAGCGACGGATACCCGAAGTCCTTCTGCACAAGGGGGATTTCTTTAAGCACATCGTCCATTTTGTTCAGGGCGCCCTGTTCTTTGAGTTGCCCCTCCATATTGGAGAGCATGCCGCCCGGCACTTGAGACACGAGGATGCGGGTGTCCGCGCCGAGGAAGCCGGATTCGAATTTTTTGTAGTTCTTCTTGATTTCGCGGAAATACGCGGCGATTTCAAGGAGCAGGTTTGTGTCAAGCCCGGTGTCGTATTCGGTGCCTTTGAAAATTTCAACCATAGTTTCCGTGGGGCTGTGGCTTGTTCCCATAGCGAGGGGGGAGATGACCGTGTCGAGGATTTCCGCGCCCGCTTCGGCGGCTTTGACCAGCGTGGCCACGGACATGCCGGTTGTTGAATGGGAGTGAATCTCTATCGGGATGGAAACCGCTTTCTTGAGGGCTTTGACAAGCTCATACGCCTCGTAAGGTTTCAGAAGGCCGGCCATATCTTTTATCGCAAGGCTGTTCGCGCCGATTTTTTCATATTCTTTGGCAAGCTCCACATATTTTTCACGAGTGTGAAAGGGAGTGGTCGCGTAGGAAATGGCCGCCTGAATGTGTTTGCCGGTTTTTTTTGCGGCTTCAGTGGCGGTTTTGAAATTTCTGGGATCGTTTAAGGCGTCGAAAATACGGAAAATTTCAACGCCGTTCTTCGCCGCGGCTTCAACGAACTTTGTCACCACGTCATCCGCGTAGTGCCGGTAACCCAGCAGGTTCTGACCGCGCAGCAACATCATGATCGGGGTGTTGGGAAGGGCGGCTTTGAGTTTGCGGAGCCGCTCCCACGGGTCTTCATTCAAAAAGCGCATCGCGGTGTCAAACGTCGCGCCGCCCCACGCTTCAAGCGCAAAATAGCCCGCTTTGTCGAGCTTGTCGCAAATAGGAAGCATATCCGCCGTAACCATGCGGGTCGCAAACAGGGATTGATGGGCGTCCCTGAGCGCCAAATCAGTAAGTTTAATCTTAGCCATAAAAATTCTCCTTCTTAATGTGTTTTACGGTATTCGGTGACAGATGCGGTGATAACAGCGGTGACGGCCGCGTCGGCGGCGCCAGCGGCGGTTGATGAACCTTTCGGATTTTGAAGCGCAACTTCTTCCTTATCTAAACCTAAAGTCTGAATTATTTTTCCAACCAATGTTATGCTAATGATGAGAATTATCAAAAAACCAAACACGGTTCCCATGCCAAGCAGGGTTAGCAACCCGCTTTGTTCGAACATCTGGCCAATGGTCATGGCATATCCCCCTAAATAAAGTATGGCGTCATCATAGCAAATTTTTAAGAATGAGGCAAGTGGGAGTAGAGGGGCGGCAAGCGCAAGCCACTCAGCGGAGCCGCGGCTCCGCTGAGTGGCGCATTA
>JAIRLZ010000198.1 GCA_031259035.1 Treponema sp.
GTTTTATGCGCGAAGCGCGACAAACTGCGAGGCAAAAAGAGCCAGGGCCTTATAGCGGCGGAACAAGGGTTCCCGGTTGTTGATGAAGGCGCGGATTTCGTACCACACCCCCTGTTTGAATGTCCGTAACTGTCTCATATAGGTGCTATGGGCCGGATATGCTTTTTGCTTTAATTCAGCCGGAAAAAACAGAAAAAAGGGGAATAACCTTTCATGGCGAATCCTCACCGCCAATGGAAGCGAGTGCTACTGTCTAAAATTTTTATGGGTCAAGTTTAGCCCCAAGGGGCGGGGCATTACACCCGTACGTTCCAATAAACGGTCGGTTAGAACAACAATAACATTGCCACCCACCGCTGTTTGGATATTGATTAGAGGGGTGCGGGAGGGCAGGCATTTTCCAATCAACGCCCGGCGGATAAATTGCGGGGAACTGCCGATGCTGGATAACAAAAGTGACGATTTCTTCTTTGAATATGCCGAAACGCCGGAGGAGATTCGGGACAAGGCGCTTTCCCTTGCCACCGCACGGCTGCCGAAAGAGCGGAATACTCCAATAATTTGTCATATTTTTCTCTGCCAAAGAGAGATAATAAAAGGACTCTAAAAGCTACAACTTTATCGGTAAAATGTCTTCCATAGTTCTCAAGAGATGGCTCAATAATACGGAGGTTTTATGAAAACAGGCGCAAGAAATCGAAATACGCAACGGTTTATCGGCGCGCTGTGCGCGGCAACGTTTGTCTTCACCGCGTCGTGTGGTGACGAGGCGAAATATATCCCGGTCTCGGAAGTGACGCTATGCGAGAATGGCGAACCGTTGAGCGAAAAAACCTTGACGCTCACGAGTGGTGAAGCCGCCCCTTCCGCCGACCTGACCGCAATCGTCGCGCCTGTAGACGCATCCAATAAGGCGGTGTCTTGGTCGGCAAGCGAGGAAGGCGTTGTCGCGTTGAGCGATACGCAGGGCGCCGCTATTACTATCACCGCGCTTAAGGTTGGCGTTGCGACCGTTACGGTCACAACACAGGACGGACAAAAGACGGCGAGTTGCGTGATTACGGTGGTTGAAGCGGGAGCCGAACAACCAGACGACCAGCCTGATGACACCCCGCTCGTCCGGTTGATCAAGTTTAACGCGCCTGACGCCGTTTATGACGGCACCGGAGCCGTGACCGGTTTCGGTTCAGGTGAGAAATACCTGATCTGGGGACAGAAAATCAATCCGGCGTCCGACACGGTGGCGATACAGGCGCGGGTTAAATTTGCCGCGACATCGGGACATAACGGCGTAGGCTTTATCAGCGTGAACGGTTCCACCCGAGGCGGCTATTCGCTTCTCACCGCTCAAAACATCAAGAATACCGGCGCGGGCAGTCTGGGCGGCTCCTCTTTCTCGCCCGGAATCACTTGGGAAACCGGGGCGGACGCACAATCATATGTCCTGAAAGCGGAAATTACAGGCGGAAATTTTGTATTTACCGTCTATGATTCGGATGGAACCACCGAGCTGGGCGTCAAAGGAGGCTTTTCCGCCGCCGCCGGATACCCGGAGACGGCCGCGATTTACGCCGCCATCGGCGGCACCCAAGTGCAGCAAGGAACATGGTCGGACATAAAAGTAACCTATAACGGAACGGAATACGGCATTAACGCGCTTGAGCCTCAGTCGGCGCTTCCCATTTTGACGGTTTCCCCAACCGAAAAATCGGTTGTCAAAGGCGGACAGGAATCTGTGGCGTATACGGCGACGGCTTCCGGCGGAGCGCCGGCGGCAGTTGACGCGGTGTCCAGCGATGAAAGCGTTGTCCGTGTGGACGGCGCGGCGGATGGAACCATCACTTTCACCGGACTCGCCGCAGGCGCCGCAGTCATCACCGTCACCAGTTCGGCGGCTCCTTCCCTTATCGCCCGAATCAACGTGACTGTCACCGATTTCCCCGCATCGGATAACTACGGCGACCTTTCAGCGCGGGCGCATCCCGGACCGGGCGCTGTCAACGTATACGAGGATGAGGAGTTGTCCATCGCCTTTGACGCCGAACCGTCCTTTGGCGCGGGTCAAATCTATATCTACGACGCCTCGAATGATTCAATCGCCGACGCCATAAAACTGACCGGCGAGACGAATACGTATGGGCAGCGCCTCAATCTGAATGTGGCTGATCAGCTTGTACGCAAAGAAGGAAACAAAGTCGTGATCATCCCGCACAGCGGCGCGCTTGCGGCAGGAAAAGAGTACTATGTCGCCATACCGAATGACGTGATAAAGGGCGCCCTGAACAGCCAAACCTTCACCGGTTTCAGCCCGGCAAGCAAGTCGTGGAAGTTCACGGTCCGTCCGGCGCATACGACAAGCGGCGCCACGATCACCGTAGGCAAGTCCGGCGCTTCGGATTTCCGCACCGTACAGGCGGCGCTTAACGCGGCGGCATCGGGAAGCGGGGCGGTCGCCATTGAAATAGACGCGGGAATGTACCGCGAAAACCTTGACTGGAGAAGCTCTCGTCCGTTGACTATAAAAGGCAAGGACGGCGAAGCGAATGCCGATGTTGTCATCGCTTTTGAAAACTGCGACGCTTTGAACCCGGGTACCAGCGGCCGCCCCTTGTTCCTCATCAACCAAAACGCCGCGGCGGTGACCATACAAAACCTAACTATTGAGAACACCCGCGTCAAAATGAATTCCGGCGATCAGGCGGAAACGGTCTATTTTAATAGTACCGGCGGTACGCTCATCGCCAAAAACGCGCGGTTTGTCAGCAGACAGGACACCTTGCAACTCAAAGGTTTTTGCTGGTTCTTTGAATGCTATATTGCCGGAGACGTTGACTTTATCTGGGGCGCAAACGACTTGGCGCTTTTTGAATCATGCGAGATTAACGCCAGGACGGACAACCGCAACCCATCCAATCCGGCGTATGTGCTGCAAGCCCGTACTTTGGCGAACAAAAAAGGCTTTGTGTTCGTGGACTGCAATTTTACCGCGGACGAAAACCGTACCGGAACCGTGTACATGGCTCGCACCAACGGCGCGGGATCGGACTCCTCGACCGATGGCTGGGACAGCGTCGCCATTATTAAGAGCCGTGTTGACACAGCGAAATACGCCGGCGCTTTCTGGAATAAGGACGGCAAGACCATATATCCTAGCGCAGGCGCCGTGAATTGCGGGTTGCGGGAATACGGCAATACGGATTCTACCGGCGCGCCTTTGAACACTTCGGAACGGGACGGCGCGAACTATGTGATGAGCCATGAAGAATTCAGCGCCAATTACAGTACCCGTCAAATGATTGCCGCCGGTACGCCGCTGTCAAGCCTTGTAGGGAACGAATCCTATACGCCGTAGCGGCGGAATATGCGGACGCTCGGCGCGGGGCGTCCGCCCGCTTTCACCTCAGCCGAAATACGCCTTCGCGTTTCCAAAAGAGATGTTTTTCACAATAGCCGACAGCGTTTCCATGTCAGCGGGATACTCGCCGTTTTCAACCCACGTTCCTATGAGGTTGCAGAGGATGCGCCGGAAGTATTCATGCCTCGGATAGGAGAGAAAACTCCGCGAATCCGTGAGCATACCTACAAAGGCGGCTAAAAGCCCCACATCGGCAAGCGTTTTGATCTGCTCTTCCATACCGTCGCGGTGATCGCAGAACCACCATGCGGATCCAAGCTGCATTTTTCCCCTGACCCCCTCGCGGTTTTCCGATTTGGAAAAATTATCCTGAAAACCGCCCATGATTGTCGCAAGCGGATAATAGTCTTTTGGGTTGAGCGTGTACAGGACAGTTTTTGGCAGCGTTCCGGTTTGCTCCATGAGATCGAGCAGTCCGGCGAGGTTTGCGCTCACCTGCCGATCATGAACCGCGTCATAGCCCGTGTCGGGTCCAAGCCATTTCAGCATACGGGAATTGACGCTCCTGATTGCGGCGATGTGCAGTTGCATCGCCATGTTGTGTTTCGCATATACGCGGGCAAGCTCCGCCAACACCCTT